>DAIQOU010000373.1:0-5041 GCA_036787725.1 Bacteroidales bacterium | reverse complement strand
AAAAGTGAATTTCCTGTTGTTTCCGGATTGTATATCAACCGGCTTAAGAAAGGAATGCTGTTGCAAGCTGATCCGACCGTGAAATTTGCAGTGGGAGACTTCACTATTCGCCGGGTTTTATATTCTCATCTGGAAACCGACTCTCCTTATAATACTTATATTTATTCCGGCCTTCCTCCGGGTCCCATTCGAATCCCTTCTATTGCTGCAATCGATGGCGTATTAAATCATGCCAAACACAATTATCTTTATATGTGCGCAAAAGAAGATTTTTCCGGAAAACACAATTTTGCTACGACAATGGCAGAACACAGTCGGAATGCCGATCGGTATCGTGCTGCCTTAAATCGAAATAACATTCGATAAACATAACTTTTCATACCCGAAATTTGTTATACAAGAAATTATTCATTATTAAAGTTAAATGAGGTTTTTTTTGACTTTTTGAAACCGAACCACCCTCGATTTCAAAATTTATTTCGTAACTTTGCCCGGTTTTTTAGAAATACGTATTTATTGCTAAAGAAAAGAATGGATAAACAAATTTCGCTAATATTAGAAAATGGGATGACTTTCAACGGTTATTCGTTCGGATATGAGAATCCGACTTCCGGAGAAGTTGTTTTCAGCACGGCTATGGTCGGATATCCCGAGAGCTTAACGGACCCCTCTTACGCCGGTCAGATACTTACCGTGACTTACCCCTTAATAGGGAATTATGGTGTTCCGGAGGATATAATGACCAATAATCTTTCTGCTTTTTACGAATCGGAAAAGATACAAGTAAAAGGATTGATTATTTCCGAATATTCCCACCGTTACAGCCATTGGAATGCTGCTAAAAGTTTAGGAGAATGGCTAAAAGAACACCAAATTCCGGCAATCTATGGAATCGACACCCGAGAATTGACAAAAATTACCCGAGAGAAAGGATCTATGAAAGGAAAAATCGTTTTTGATAATCCGGATGAAATCGATTTTTACGATCCTTCCAAAGAAAACTTAGTTGCTAAAGTGAGTTGTAAAGAGCCCATTCTATACGGAAACGGCCGGAAAACGGTAATACTCGTCGACTGCGGAGTGAAGCACAATATATTAAGGTGTTTATTAAAGAAAGATGTGCAAGTGCTTCGGGTACCATGGGATTACGATTTTAATCAATTGGAGTATGACGGATTATTCATCTCCAACGGACCGGGAGATCCGGAACACTGTCGTATTACGATCGAAAACATTCGTAAAGCAATGGAGTTGAATAAACCTATTTGCGGCATTTGTATGGGAAACCAACTGTTGGCAAAGGCCGGCGGAGCATCGACTTATAAACTGAAATACGGACATCGAAGCCATAATCAACCGGTAAGAATGGCAGGAACAAATAAATGCTTCATTACTTCACAAAATCACGGATACGCGGTAGATACTGCTACCTTAAGTGAAGATTGGGAGGTATTGTTTACTAATATGAACGATGATACCAATGAAGGAATACGTCATAAAACAAAACCGTTCTTTTCTGCTCAGTTTCATCCGGAAGCAGCGAGCGGACCTACAGATACGGAATTCCTTTTTGACATGTTTATGGATTATATGAAATAAATCATTACTTCTAAAAAACAACGGACAATTAATGGACAAAAATATAAAGAAAGTGCTCTTACTCGGTTCGGGAGCCTTAAAGATAGGTGAAGCCGGAGAATTTGATTATTCGGGGTCGCAGGCCCTCAAAGCACTTAAAGAAGAAGGAATTTATACCGTGTTGATTAATCCGAATATAGCCACGGTTCAAACATCGGAAGGTGTAGCAGATAAAATTTATTTTTTACCCGTTACACCTTTTTTCGTTGAAAAAGTAATTGAAAAAGAATTTCCCGACGGTATTTTGCTTTCATTTGGCGGACAAACCGCCCTAAATTGCGGAGTCGAATTGTTTCGAGCCGGAATATTTGAGAAATACCATGTAAAAGTATTGGGAACGCCGGTTCAGTCCATCATTGATACGGAAGACCGGGATTTATTCGTAAAAAAACTGGATGAAATTCAGGTTAAATCCATTAAAAGCATAGCGGTAGATTCTTTAATAAAAGCGTATGAAGCTGCGGAAGAATTAGGCTACCCCATCATTGTACGTGCAGCATATGCTCTGGGAGGAATGGGTAGCGGATTCTGCAATAATAAAGAAGAACTGGCAACATTGGCCGAAAAGGCGTTTAACTACTCCGATCAGCTGCTGATAGAAAAATCGCTTAAAGGATGGAAGGAAATCGAATATGAGGTAGTACGCGATAAATACGACAATTGTATTACTGTTTGCAACATGGAAAACTTTGATCCGTTGGGAATTCATACCGGCGAAAGTATTGTGGTAGCTCCTTCCCAAACTCTTTCCAACCGGGAATACCATAAACTGAGAGAACTTTCCATCCGCATTGTACGTCATATCGGCATCATCGGTGAATGCAATGTGCAATATGCATTTGATACCATTTCGGAAGATTATCGAGTTATTGAAGTGAATGCTCGTTTAAGTCGCTCTTCTGCTTTGGCATCCAAAGCAACCGGGTATCCATTGGCTTTTATTGCTGCCAAATTAGGGTTGGGTTACGGTTTGCAAGACCTCAAAAACTCGGTTACCAAATCAACAACGGCCTTTTTCGAACCGGCATTGGATTATATTGTCTGTAAAATTCCACGATGGGATTTAGGTAAATTTCATGGCGTTTCTCACGAAATCGGAAGCAGTATGAAGAGTGTAGGAGAAGTGATGTCGATCGGCAGAAATTTTGAAGAAGTAATCCAAAAAGGACTGCGAATGATTGCTCAAGGAATGCACGGATTCGTAGCCAATAAAGAATTGGAAGTGGCGGACATCGATAAAGCGTTGGCAGAACCTACCGATAAACGTATCTTTGTGATTGCTCAGGCATTGGAAGGGGGTTATACGATTGAACGGATTCACGAATTGACACGGATTGATCTTTGGTTTTTACAGAAACTGCAAAATATTTATTTGTGTGCCAAGGAAATTGAAAAACATAATGCAATTACCGAATTGCCCGATTTTCTGTTAAGAGAAGCCAAGCAAAAAGGTTTTTCCGATTATCAGATTGCGAAACTGTTATTTAAAGATTCGGATAAAGCCAATGAAGAGAAATTAAATATTCGTGCTTATCGTAAGAATCTGAAAATACTTCCTGTAGTAAAACAAATCGACACATTGGCTGCCGAATATCCGGCTCAAACCAACTACCTCTATTTAACTTATAACGGAACTGCTAACGATGTTCATTACTTGGGAGATAAGCGTTCCGTGGTTGTATTGGGATCGGGTGCTTACCGTATCGGAAGCAGTGTAGAATTTGATTGGTGCAGCGTAAATGCCCTTCAAACCATTCGAAAAAAAGGATGGAGAGGTGTAATGATCAATTATAATCCGGAAACTGTTTCTACCGACTATGACATTTGCGACCGACTCTATTTTGATGAATTGACTTATGAACGAGTGATGGATATTGTGGAATTGGAGAATCCGCACGGATTGATTTTATCCACCGGAGGACAAATCCCCAATAATTTGGCTCTTTCCTTGGATAAAGCGGATATTCCCATTTTGGGAACTTCAGCCCAAAGCATCGATAATGCAGAAGATCGACACAAGTTTTCTTCCATGTTGGATCGATTGAACATTGATCAACCGAGATGGAAGGAACTCAGTTCTTTGCAAGATATTAATCATTTTGTAGAAGAAGTAGGTTTTCCGGTATTGGTAAGGCCATCGTATGTATTGTCGGGTGCCGCAATGAATGTCTGTTCCAATGCAGCCGAACTGGAACAATTTTTGAAATTGGCAGCGAATGTTTCTCAAAAGCACCCGGTGGTGGTCAGTGAATTTATTGAACATGCGAAGGAAATAGAAATGGATGCGGTAGCCGATAAAGGAGAAATCGTTACTTATGCCATTTCCGAACATATCGAATTTGCAGGAGTTCATTCGGGAGATGCTACCATCCAGTTTCCTCCTCAAAAACTGTATGTTGAAACAGTGAGAAGGATTAAACGAATTGCCCGTCAAATTGCCGAAGCATTGCAAATTACAGGCCCTTTCAATATTCAGTTTTTGGCTAAAGATAATGATATTAAAGTAATCGAATGCAACTTAAGAGCTTCCCGCAGTTTTCCTTTCGTATCCAAGGTTTTAAAGCTTAATTTCATTGAATTGGCCACCCGTGTGATGTTGGGAGAAAAAGTGGAAAAACCGGGCAAAAACGAATTTGATCTGGATTATGTAGGAATTAAGGCTTCTCAATTTTCTTTCTCCCGTTTGCAAAAAGCAGATCCGGTATTGGGAGTGGATATGGCTTCTACCGGAGAGGTCGGATGTATCGGAGATGATTACTATGAAGCCGTATTAAAAGCCATGCTATCTGTTGGAATGCGAATTCCCAAAAAGAATGTATTAATGTCCAGCGGAACCCTTCATTCGAAAGTAGATTTATTGGAAAGCGCTCGGTTACTCCATGAGAAAGGATATGTAATTTATGCCACAAGCGGATCTTATAAATTCCTGGCAGAAAACAATATTCCTTCCATCCTGACTTACCAACCCAGTGAAGATAAAAAACCAAATGCGTTGGAACTGGTCAGGGAAAAACAAGTGGATTTAGTAGTGAATATACCCAAGAACTTGACTCCGGGAGAGTTGACAAATGGTTACAAAATCCGTAGAAATGCCATTGATTTCAATATTCCTTTGTTTACAAATTCCCGCTTGGCCTCTGCCTTTATTCATGCATTTTGCGAAATCGATATGAATGTCATTCCCATCAAAAGTTGGGATGAATACAAATAAAATACTTTTCTGATAATTCATTCCCCCTAAAAGAAATGTAAGACAGATACATAAATGAATCGGCAGTTCCTGATTGCCGGTTCATTTATTGTACTTTATTCCGGAGAAAGTATACACACAAGTTGGTAATCCCATTAAAAAACAAAACCAATAATACCCATTTTAATTTATTAATTGGCAAACCGTAAAAAA
>DAIQOU010000803.1:0-1493 GCA_036787725.1 Bacteroidales bacterium | reverse complement strand
ATCTGTTGGGAAAAGATGAAATGTCGGATATTGCCCGCGCCACATTCGAAACTTCGGATGAAACAAGAGTAGAAGGAGGAATTGCCGATCCGCAAACCAATCTTTTCCAAAAGACATGGAATGATATGTACAAAGGCATTCGGCGATGCAACGATTACATGGCGAATATAGGAAAAATAACACCCGCTGACGAAGTCAAGGTAAACCGTTTTACGGCTGAAGTACGTACCTTGCGTTGTTATTTTTATTCCCGTTTGGTTGGCTATTTTGGAGATGTTCCTTTAATAACGACCCCTATCGGAATCAGCGAATCCAAAACGTTGGTACGTACACCGGTATCCGAAATATATGACTTTATTTACAAAGAAATCTCGGATGCCGTAAACTATTTACCCGAAACGACCAACGAGAAAGGCCGTATTACGAAAGGAGCCGCTCTCAGTATACTGGCACGAACCATGCTGTTTGCAGCAGGAAACGTCACCGGAACGGATGCACAATCGGCAACCTATTACGAAAGAGCGAAAACAGCAGCCGATGCAGTGATCTCCTTGGGAGTTTATTCCCTTTTGCCCCATTACAAGGATTTGTTTAATTATGAAAATGAAAACAACCGGGAAGTTATTTTCGACAAACAATTCATGAAAGACTTATATTCCAATGCGGTCATGAATAACTTCGGAGCGGTTTCCTTGGGGAACAACGGATCCCGGATGTCTCCCACCTCTGTTTTGCTGAACGAGTATGAAACAATCAACGGCAAAAAGATCACGGACGACCCGACTTACGATCCGATGAACCCGTATGAGAATCGAGATCCGAGACTCAGCTATACCTTATACACTCCGGGAGATCCATTACCCAACGGATCGGTTTATGATTCACGTCCCGGGTGGAGCAATTCGGCAGACGTAATCGGAGCCAGTTACCAAGTCTCCAAAACGGGAGTACTCCCCAAAAAATACATCAATGCCGAAGATATAGGGCAAAGCAACCGTACGAATTGCGGTATCAATCTTATTCTGTTTCGTTATGCGGAAGTATTACTCACTGCTGCCGAAGCCAGAATCGAATTGAATATCGAATCCGAAAAAGCCCTGCAATATATCAATGAAGTACGGCAACGTCCCGATGTAAATATGCCTCCCTTATCGGGAATCACCGATCAAAACGCATTACGTGAAGCCGTACGACACGAAAGGATGGTAGAATTGGGTTTGGAAGGCAACCGCTTTTTTGACATCCGTCGTTGGAAAATTGCCGAAACGGTTTGTAATATGGACCGGGTTACGGGGATGCAGTATGCAGACAAAGAAAGCGGGGAACTCATTATTGTTACAACAGATTATAAGAAAAAATTCACTAAAAGGGATTATCTTTGGCCCATACCTTATAACGAACGTCAACTGAACACTAACTTAACCCAAAATGAAGGGTGGAATTAATTATGAAGACAACAATTTCAAAAACACTGCCTTTTGCCGCGCTTGCCC
>DAIQOU010000372.1:0-5053 GCA_036787725.1 Bacteroidales bacterium | reverse complement strand
AAAAATCAATGAATTACGCCACAAGAAGATGTTATTACATGCGAGTTCCGGACGACCATAAATAAAAATAAATAATAACGTATGAAAATAAAAACATTATTGTTGATGGGATGCCTGCTTTTGATAAGCGCCTGCAACGATTCCGATTATGAATTAGAAAAATTGGTACCGGAGAAGTACCATAAAATACTGTATATTAACAACAGTGGGAAACAAGAATTGACGTTGTTCGATACAGAGGAAGATACTGAATATACTTTGTCCGCTTTTAAAGGAGGAAGTGAACCCAATCAATTGGCCGGAGCGACGATTCGTGTATTGTCTCAAACAGAACTGAACGAAAGTTACAGTATTCCGGAAGGTGTAAATTATAAAGTGGTAAACCGGGAATGCTATGTTTTGGAAACCGATAAACTGGAGTTCTCAGTTACCGACCGGTACAAAACAGTCGGTATTTCCCTGAAACCCCAACAAGTAAAAGCTGCCATTGAGAGTGATCCGGAAGCCCTCTGGGTATTGCCTTTACGTATGGTTAGCGAGACCGACTCGGTGAATGCTGAAAAAAAGGATATGATCTTGTACTTGAAGGAAGTTATCATGCCAGCTCTTGGTTTTGTCGACACCTCTGTAGATGTGAAGAATTATAATTATGGTGAAGTTCCTGCTATTTCGGAAAAAATAACGATTGCGCTTGATATGGACAATAAATGGGATTTATCATGGGAAATCGACACCGATAATAATTATGTGGCAACTTATAATCAGAAGAATAATACTTCTTTCAAAACATTACCGGAGGGTTCTTATACCTTACCCGAATCCATGCAGCTTGGTATGGGTACATCTACAGCCCAACTTACAGTGACAGTAAAGGGTGATCAGTTAGAACCGGGAGATTATATGTTGCCTATCCTGCTCAAGAACATCTCTCTTTTCGAGATTTCATCCGAAAAAAATTTATACCCGTTGGCTATCCGTATTGTAGGTAATAAATTGGATCGTACTGCCTGGACAGCCGAAGCCAATACGCAAGAACCCAACGGAGAAGGAGCCGGAAATGGTGTGGCAAAATGTGTGTTAGATGATAAACCCTCTACATTCTGGCATTCTCAATGGCAGGGTGGTACTCATGCTTTGCCGCATGAAGTGATTCTTGATGCGAAAGAGGAATATACTTTCACACAAATTGCTCTGATGCAAAGGCAACACGACAGTAACAGGGATACTCGATCCGGTGAGTTTTATATAAGTTCCGACAAACAAAATTGGACGAAAGTCGGAGATTTCACCATGGAAAAAATTCTTGAAGCTCAAATGTATTCTGTTACTCCGGTAAAAGGGCGCTATATTATGATTAAGATTTTGGAAAGTTACAGATCTCCTCACTGTTCTCTTTCTGAGGTATATGTGTACGGTTTAAAATAAAATTCAGGGTAACATTTCTATATCCCAAAGGAATAAATGACAACTGTGTCAGTAAAAGAACTTAATTTACTTTGCCGACACAGTTGTCAAATAAATTCACAATCGGAAAATGTCATCTCTATTTATTATTTTTAATTAAATACATACAACCATGAATAAATTATTATTTGTTGCTATTGTCTATATATTGTTTACAGCATGTAAAACAAGCCGGAAAGAAACATCAACCTTTACCCAAGGTGAATTCAAAGAATGGGCCCAAACACCGCCAATGGGTTGGAACAGTTGGGATTGTTACGGTCCTACAGTGGAAGAACATGAAGTAAAGGCTAATGTCGACTATATGGAAAAATACCTCAAGGAATATGGGTGGGAATACATAGTTGTTGATATCCGTTGGTTTGTTGAAAACGACAAAGCCGGAGGATACAATCAGAAAGATCCTCGATATGTCCTGGATGAATACGGTCGTTATCAACCGGCAGTCAATCGTTTTCCTTCTTCCGCAGGTGGAAAAGGATTCAAAGAACTGGCCGATTATATCCATAGCAAAGGATTGAAATTCGGTATTCATATCATGCGAGGTATACCCAAAGAAGCCGTAGAAAAAAAGCTTCCTGTTAAAGGGACGAAAGGCATAACGGCCGACCGGATTTATTCAACTGAGCTTCAGTGTAAATGGTTAAGAGACAATTACACGATTGCAGCAGATTTGCCGGGTGCACAAGAGTATTATAATTCCATTTTCGATATGTATGCCGAATGGGGGGTCGATTTTGTGAAAATTGATGACATTAGCCGTCCTTATCATCAAGCGGAGATAGAATTGATTCGTAAAGCTATTGACCAATGTGGACGTCCTATTGTATTGAGTCTTTCACCCGGGAAAACGCCTGTGGAAAAAGCGGAACATGTACGCCAACATGCCAATATGTGGCGTATGGTGGATGATGTGTGGGATTTGTGGCGGGATATAACTCATCTGTTGGATGTCGCACAAGGATGGTATCCGTACATTGCTCCCGGAACATGGCCGGATTGCGATATGATTCCGCTTGGCCGTATTTCTATTCGTGGAGAGAGAGGACCCGACCGCATGACACGTCTGACAACAGATGAACAATATACACTGATGACACTCTTCACTATTTTCCGTTCTCCGTTGATGTTTGGCGGTGATTTGCCCGGTAATGATGAATTTACTTTGTCTTTGCTCACTAATAAGGAAGTATTGAAAATGCACCGTGAGGGAACGGATGTTCACCGGGTATTCCGGAAAGACCAACAAATAGCCATTGCTTCCCGTAATCCCAATACCGGCGAAAGTTATCTGGCTCTTTTTAATATTTCAGATGATGAGTCTCAACAAATTACGGTTAATTTGAAGGATTTAGGACTGAATGGAGAGTGCAAAGTAACAAATATGTGGACCGGAGAAGATATGGGGACAGTTTCCAATGATTTTGTTCAAATGATTAAGCCTCATGCTTCCGGATTGTATAAATTAGCAAATTAACAGGCAAGCTATGGAAGGATTGAAACAACTTATAATCGGGTGTCATCATAAAGAGGTTTAATACAGATTACCCCGAGTGCAACTCGAGACGAATACAATAACCCGCTCAAATCAATCCCGGGGGGGTAAACCCGCTTCGGGATTCATTTCTTTGGAGCGTTCTACTGTCTCGATTTGCATTCGGAGTAATCGTTTGCAATTCATAATCCGTTCGGGAAATACCCGTCCGGTTGAGATAGCCTCTTTACCAAAATTTCATGCAATCATTATATTTCCATGGGAACGTCAAGCAGTAATATACGTGCATTCTCGGAATTGGCGGTTATATTGATTTTATCCGTTTCCCAAAATCCCATTCCGTCACGTAAATGCAACGGATGTCCTTCTATCGTAAACTCCCCCTCAATTACCATGGCGAATACACCGTTTCCCGGGCGTTTCATCTTATATTCCACCTCGTGTCCGGCATCGAAAGTTCCGGTAGAAATCCAGGCATCCTGATGGATCCATAATCCGTCATCGTTGGGATCGGGAGAAACAACTTGTGTTAATTTATTGCGATTATGCAAAAAATCAAGCGTCATTTGTTGGTATCTGGGCTTTACATTTTGTTTATTGGGAAAAATCCATATTTGAAAGAAATTAACCGGACGATCCCAATTGGGGTTATATTCGCTATGAGTGATTCCTGTTCCGGCACTCATTACCTGAATATCTCCTTCCTTGATGCGGCTTGTATTGCCCATACTGTCTTTGTGTTCCAAATCACCTTTCAGTGGAATGGAAATTATTTCCATATTGTCATGCGGATGTGTTCCAAACCCTTCGCTGCCTGCGACAATATCATCGTTAATTACGCGTAATGCTCCGAAATGAATCCGAGAGGGATCATAATAATTCGCAAAACTGAATGTATGATAAGTATCCAACCAACCGTGATCGGCATGTCCTCTGGTTGAGGCTTTATAGAATACTGTTTTCATAAAAAATCCTCCATTTGTATAATTCAACTATAAAACAAATAACCTCCTTAAATGTTTTTCTATCATTTCTTAAATAAAACGATAATAGGTTAATACAAAAGGCGCTGTTTCATAAATGCCAATAATTACGGATCGTAAGTTTCGCCCGGGAGAAAAAGCCTGAAGAGGGAGGAAGGGGAAAGGTGCGAAAGGAATAATCGCCTCCGGTTCGTAACCTCTCCGGAAAATGCCGGACTTTATGAGACAGCTTTCCCATGATTCCTGCGGATTATTTATACCGTTTTTATTTGACATGTTGAAAGATCGATTTCCCGATCTATATGCAATTGATCCAGTAAATACCGGTCGTGAGAAATAATCAAAACGGTTCCTTTATATTCCCGCAGAGCGGCAGTAATAATCTCCATACTTCGTATATCCAGGTTGTTGGTCGGTTCATCCAACAGAAACATATCCGGAATGTTATTCCCGATGGCAAGACAGCAAAAAAGCAATCTCATTTTTTCGCCTCCGCTCAATTGATTGCCCGGTTTATTCCATGTTTCGAGAGGAAATACAAAACGGTGCAATAATGTTTTGATTTCGTGTTCCGGCAGGTTCCGGCAATTGGCCCGGTTTGCTTGTTCCAACACGGAAAGAGTATTACTGATTAATGAATATTCCTGGTCCGCATACAGATAATTGAAATCGGCTGCGGTTAACAGGCCGGTTTGAGGTTGCAGTTGTCCCGTAATCAATTTGATGAGTGTAGTTTTTCCGCTGCCGTTATCACCCTTGATTGTAATTCTTTCACCACTTTTAATCTGGAAACTCAATGCTTTTTCCCACAACATTTGATCGGTATATCCGTAATTGATTTCCCGTGCGGTTACCAGTGTTTTTCCGTGATGCAGTTCCGAATTTTCAAATAACATCTTTAAAAGTTGATTATCTGCCAATTGTTGGCGAACTTGTTGCAGGTCATTGGAAATATCGGTTATTTTTTCCGAATGAACTTCATTCAGTTTAGCCATACTTTCTTCTCCTCTGTTCCGAAGTGTATTCATAAGAATCCGGGGAACACCTTCTTTAGTTGCTTTCTTTCCGCCCCGAGCATTTTGTTTCTGTTTTCTTTCTGCTGTTTCGCGGG
>DAIQOU010000802.1:0-1503 GCA_036787725.1 Bacteroidales bacterium | reverse complement strand
ACCCAACTATCGGGGAACTGCTGCAAATCATCCGTTAACCGGTCTATATTACTTTGCATAAATTCATTTATCCGGACTTTAGCAAAGAGAGAGGATGAAAAAAGCAAAAGCAAAAACACACATCGGCACGCTTTCATAATGTTATTTTTTTACGATCTTCCGGGAAGAAACCCCTTCAAAGGTAATCTTCACCGGTTTAATAAAACCTTCTTCGTCAAAATACATACGATCGATGCATGTTTCCCGATGATTCATGTCTGTATGTCCCAACGGACGACGGTGGTATACTATATACCATTCATCTTCACCGGGAATTTGAATTACAGAATGATGTCCGGCCCCGACAGCTACCTCGGGATCTTCTTGAAGTATTTTCCCGATACGTTTGAAAGGTCCCATCGGCGAATCGGCAATCGCATAAGCTACGCTGTAATCGGGACCTCCCCAGCTTCCTTCCGACCACATAAAATAATATTTACCGTTCCGTTTAAGCATAAACGGTCCTTCCACATAATTCTCCGGAGTAACTTCTTTATATATTTCTCCATCCTCAAAGGGAACCAAGCTAAGCAAGTCATCACTTAATTTCACCATATTGCAATGATGCCACCCGCCATAATACATATAATGTTGACCATCGTCATCTCTATATACAAACTGATCGATCGGCTGTGCACCATTTATAATCTTATCGATCAACGGTTTTCCCAAGGCGTCTTTAAAAGGTCCTTCCGGCCGGTCCGCTACAGCAACCCCTATTCCTCCATATTGTTCTTCGTTTTGAATATCGTTTCCACCAAAGAAAAGATAATATTTATTGTTGGCCCGGATGATGGACGGTGCCCATAGCGCATATTTCACCCATTTTACATTCTCGACCGACAACACTTTCGGATGTTTTGTCCAATTTACCAAATCCTTGGATGAAAAAGCATCCATGTACGTTTGAATATTATAAATTTGATGGATAGCCGGTGTTACTTCTGTCGGATAAGGAGGTTTTTCCTCTCCGGGCGGGGCATAATAGTCCGAGAGAGTCGGATATATCCAATATTCATCCTCAAAAACGATTCCTTCCGGATCAGCATACCAACCGGGAAAAACAGGATTTCCCGAAGTCTTCGAATCATTGGAATCACTCTTTTTCGAAGAACAATTCGTCAGGCAGATAACGAACAGAACCATAGCCGTGTACTTCATTGATATTTTCATTTGTAATTTGTTTTATTGTTTATTATTATTCCTGCTTTCTCTTGAGAGAAAAGCAACAGGTATGAGGCTGTCTCACCTCCGGACTGTCTCAAGATCCGGCATCTCCCGAAAAGGCTTCAACCCCTTCAGGGTTGTTGCAGGTGAGATACGCTTACCGCGGGCTGCGCTTCGCCGGTCCACGGTTATGCATAATACAGCCACTGCTTGGCTTTCACGCATGCCAAACTTACAAACCTTAACTTATTCAAAGAATACTTGCCCTTTTGACACACCCTCCCATAAGATGTCAAA
>DAIQOU010000371.1:0-5091 GCA_036787725.1 Bacteroidales bacterium | reverse complement strand
AACAAACGGGAGGCGCCCTATTGAGGCGCCTCCCGATCTCTACATAAAATACAATAAATTACTTCACGACAATCTTTTCATTTTTAACAGTATTGTCCGAGCACTTAACCGTCACAATATATACTCCGTTCTCTACGGTCAGCGGTTTGGCAAATTCCGATCTTCCCGCTCCGGACTCCGTAAATACTCGGACTCCTTGAACCGTTGTAAGGGAAACGTCCGTAATTTCGTTGGAAGAAGAAACAAACAACGTTTTTTCACCCACATACACTTTTACCGAACCGGTTGTATCCGGCAGCGGATCTAAACCGGTTGTTGAACGCAACCCTTTCACAAACAACGTAAAACGGTTTTCCAACCCGGGAACATTCCGGAAAGAATACTCGTTATTCATCAACAAATTGGTTTCAATACCCGTATGATTATCACGCAATAACAAGCCGGAAGCTTCCACCCCGGTTACATTGTCAAAGCGTAACCTGATTTGTCCGGCAGCAGTGCTGCGAAGACCCAAATTCAATTCTACAGCAGAAACCGAAGAATTTACTTTATGAATCACATTCCGGGAACCGTCGGAATCCGATACAAACAATTGCGGCACCCGTGCCGAAACCGAATCGGCAGTTGCATTCACAAATAACTGCGGCACACTGCGAGAATACAACTCATCATTAAAAGAAACAACAGATTTCCCGGTTCCGGTTTCACCGATCGCTTCCACAAACAATACATTCTCCGGCTTCACCGACGATTTCAATGTATAATTGCCGCTACGCGTAACCGAAGCACTCACCGGAAAATAAATCGTTGTGTTCGTTCCGGGACGGCCCTTCGTCTTAATAAAGAAAGCCTGAAAAGAAGGAATAAGTTCGGAAGCACGCACAGCATATGTATTCCAAGGATGCTCATACAACCGGTAAAAATCTTCCAGTACATCGCTGTTAAACTCATACAACTTATCAAAATCCAACGAAGAAAGGAAGGGATTACCGACCATCACGTCTTCTCCGGCGGGTACCGACAAACGGAATACCTCTTCACCCTTATACACCTCTATTTTCTTATCGAAAATGAAACGGTATGCCTCATTTCGGCGAGTAATCCTTCCCGGCATTTGTTGCCACTCCGGATAAAGTTCCAATGTCAGACTGTTGTAATAAAGAAACCGGCTGACTCCTCCGCCGTAAATATGAATGCGATGCAACGAGCTTATGGCGGGATTCTCAAAATAAGGCATTTCCAAATAACCCTGTAAGGCATTGAGGTTGGCATGATCGCTTTCACCCACCGCCGGTTGAAGATTTCCGGCCCATACACTTAAAGCATAATATTGAGAAGCATCGATTTCCAACGCATTGCCTGCCGTGGGAACATACCAATCTCCGACCGGTTCGCCATACGATCCCGTTGTAGTGCGGAACGATTGTCTCCAGATATTGGGATAACCTCCCACCGAAAAATCTCCCGAAGCAATCTTATTCAACGGAGCAGACAAAGCATACCATCGATCTCGTTTCATCGGTTCGGCAGCATGAGGATCTCCATTATAATATACATCATTTACATTATCATTATATCCGAAATTATATCGAACAAAAGCCTTATTATAAGTCAGCAAATGAGGCTTGGCTACTTCTCCTCCAAAATGGAACCAAATATAATTACAAATCGGATCGCCATATTTATCGCGAGGGGTAAACGCTTCGCTCAAATCCGGATAAGTAGCGGCATTCCCCGGAATATGGACATTAGTACACGCCGAAGGTACCGCATTCATGGCATTTCCGGATGCATCGGTCCAATTTTGCGGATCATTCCAATTACTATTTTGTGCGGTTGCACTCCAATACAACTCGACAGGAGAAACAGAAACCGTATTGCTCAGATCAGACACACAACCACCCGAAGATCTTACCGTGACCGTATAATCACCCAAAGCAGTAGCCAAATAAGTACTTTGATCTGCACCCGAAATTCTTTCTCCATCCTTATACCACGTATAAGCCACGACATCGCCCGACACCTTCGCAGTAAGAAGAGTTCCTGCATCCGTACATTCCGATGTAAGGACCGGCGTACCCGGAGAAGGAACTACCCGTTTCAGTTCGACAGCACTTTCCAGATCACAATATCCGTTATTGATCACTACCTTATAAAATCCTATATCCTCGCTTGTCGTATTCTCGAGAATATACTTGGGACCGTTTTCTCCGGAAATCAATTCATATCCGTTGCCTTGGTCTCTGTACCAAGCATACGATTCTACCGGTCCGACCGAAAGCACGGAGAAAACAGTCGATTTGCCCGAGCAGACCACCCCCGGTTCCAATTCTCCTTCAATTACCAAGAATTGATCCTTTCCATAAAATACGCGCAACTCTTGCGTGGTAATCGAACCGCAACCGTCTCTTACCTGAGCAACGTATTTACCCGGCGCTTGTCCTTGAAAAATATTTTCATTTTGGAACGGAGTATATTTTGAATCTTCTTCTCCTTCTTTCTTGATCCGGTAAGCATACGGTTCCCGATCACCTTCAGCGGTAACCGTCAACCGGGCCACCGATTCATCCAAACAAGTGATTCCTCCCGACAACGGAATATTCACTCGCGGAGGATTATAATCCGGCAAAGAAATCTCGGCAGAGCCGAAAGTACAGTTTTCACCCCAAGGAGAACTACTATAATAATAAGGTTTTACTTCGACATAATAATTTCCTCCATCCAAATTGGAAAATGTGTAAGAAGATGAACCGGCAGAGGATACAAGTGTTTTCGAACCATCCGAATTCACTCTATACAAAAACATATAAGCCGAGAATGAGGCAACCTGATCGTTCATATTAAAGGCGTAGGGAGTTACTGTCAGGTTATATCGTCCACATACAGCAGCATTCGAAGGAGATAAAGAGACCTCTTTAAATTCTTTATACGATTGATTTCTCGAAATGGTATAAAAATCTTCTCTCCCGCAATCATAAGCCACCTTAATTTTATAAGTTCCGTAAGGTAAATCATCCCACAAGTAATAATTGTATGAACTCTGATCAAAATCTTTAACAATAGGATCACGAGTTGCCGGACCTTCTTCAATGGAGAATGTTACTTTTCCCGATCTTATCCGAGACCCGCTAGGATATTGATAATTTTCTTGTATGTATAATATCATAGAAGAAAAATCACATCGATACATATAGGCATCACTATAGACATAGGGCTGTAAAGAATAAGGAGTTAGAGAACCGGCTGCAGATGTAGTTATTGTTAAGTCGTCCTTTAAAACCATTCCGTTTTTATCTGTAATTTTCGTTTTGTATTGAACTCCCGGCTCCAATCCCGTAACCCAATAAGCATTACCCGAAGTCCAATTGTTATACGTTTTTGCTGCTCCTCCCGCCACCGGAGTAAAGGTAACGGTATACGGATACTCTCCGCATACATAATCATTAACTCCGGAAGTATTTTTTTGTATATATACACCATGAGTCGGATCACAAAAACCATCATATCGATATACTCCATTGATAACAGAGTAATTTACTTTCAAATCAATAGTATAAGTAGTGGGATCAGTAACAATTGCCTGCGAACAAGGATGAAGTACCTGCACCCTATATTGGGTCTTTGTAGAATCAAAGTTATTTATATTAAAATAAGCATAATAATTGGCAGGTAACCAAGGGGTATATGTTCCGGATCCGGCCGGATATTCAATCCGGTATTTGATAGTTTGATAATAAGTTGACGGCAAAGTATTGGAGCCGTTAATTTGAAAATAAGAATAATAATACCGAATTATTATTTTCTCACACGAACCGTTACCATAAATATAGGGGTTACTCGCCTTAAAACTATCAAACGTAATATTGCCCAATTCACCTGTCGAAGTAACCGTTGTCGCATTGATGGTAGTACGATACTCTTCACAATTATCCTTCACCATTACTTGATACTTTCCCGAAGGGAGACCCGTAAAAGAATGTCCTGTTGAATTGGTTTGTTGCGTCCATTCCTGTTGGGTATCTGTATTGGTTATTGTAATATTATACGGAGCACGTCCTCCTATATAAGAAACATATAATGTTCCGTTATCCTGACAGCTTTGTGAGCCATCAACGCTTGCACTCGGCGGATTTAATAAAAATTTAGGATAAGTAGTTTTCACGGTAGCTTCTGCCGTAACGGGAGTTCCTCCCGTTGTTACGTCATACACCCCAACGGTATAAGTTCCGGCAGGCAACCCCGTAAACGTGTTTTCTGTCTGAACAGGAGTAGCATAATCTTGAGGAGCGATAATAGCATACCTCACGGTACCTTCCGTACCTTCTACCAGAATTTTCAACTCTCCGTTAGCCAGACAGGTACCATCTGTCACCCGCACTTCCGTAATCTTGGGCAATGCCATACCCGCTGTAGAAATGCTTAACAATAGAAACAATGCAAAATGTCTCAGTTTATTCATAATTCAGTTTTTTAGATATTAATGTGTTGCATTAAAAAGACGTAAAGTTTCTTTCTCCTGTTTATAAAAATACAGAATATAGAAAACAGACAACAAGCGATCCATGTCCTCTCCGATTACCAGCACTTCTCGTCCGGTCTGATCATAAACCGATCCTTCGGGAGAGAGGCGATACTGTTCGCGTCCATTCACAAACACAGTTCCGGTAGCCGGGCAATAAGCGCCGATCGTATCGGTATCACTGTGATGTTTAATGACCGATTCATATACTACTACGCCGTCTTCGTTCAGCGGTGTAACTGCCACTTCCGGACGAATTTCTTCTCCCGGACGGGCAAACCAAATTCGATTGTCTTTCAATTCATAATATTCTTCACTTCCCAACCCCGGACTCAACACCCCCGGAGAGGTTTGCACCGCCCATACAAAACGCGGGTTCTCTACATCAAAAACAGCTCGTTTCGCCAGCACGGTATCTCGTACCGCTTCTTGAGCATTTACGGTACAGACCGCAAAAAGTAAGGCACCAAAAGTTAATTTCAGTTCACTGAATTTCATAAAAATCATGTTCGTTTTTAATTAGTTAATACTGTTGCTATATAATATATATACAAATAAAACCTTCCCGATAA
>DAIQOU010000031.1:0-18816 GCA_036787725.1 Bacteroidales bacterium | reverse complement strand
CGGATAAAAATATTCAACCTCATGGAGTAACTCCCGGAAGACAACCCGGTCTTTAAAATCCGATAAATACACTTTACCAACTTTATAAATTGCATGTTCGGTAAACGAATGAACGTTCTTCAGAGTTAATTTTCCTTTTACGTAATTAGTTGCTTTATACCATTTTACACCATCAAAATAATACCGGCTTTTTTCACTGCATTCCTTCATAATGCGGGAAGCCTCTTTTTCCGCTTCCTGACCGGATACAGGAAAATTCAAAACATCTCTTTCAATTAGAAACTCTTTCTTCAAAACTTCTTTTGATAAAATCGAAATACGATATTCAACTTCTTTGTATTCCGGACTGCTACATAGTAAAGTATAATTTCCCTCTTCCAATACAATACGAAAAAGACCGTTCTCGTCGCTGATAAGTCCTTGTTTTAACTCCGGAACATAAACACTGACCGCGTTGACAGGATTACCTGCCGGATCTGTAATTTTTCCTTCCAACACTTGACCTTTTATGTTATTTGCAACAAGTATCATCATAAGTATATATATTGTAATCTTCATTTAGTTGAATTTAAACAGAATGACAATAACCGTTTTGTTAGTTAATCATGCAAAATTCTGTTATTTATTTCAAATTATATCGTCCCCGTCTTCCGGAAAAATGTCCATAATAACGTTATTTATTCATATGTAAATTGAGTAAAAGTGGACATTTTCTACGCGAATAGGAACATCCTTCTTTCCGGTTAAAAAACCATCTTTGTACAAATAATAAAAAGTCAAAACAATGAATAATGAATTCCTTATACTCGCCATACACACACCTTCGAAAGCCAGCATATTAAAATCCATTCTGGAAAAGAACGGGATAGAGGTACAAATGGAAAAAGTGGAAAATAATACGGATAGTCTGTATGTGGAAGTAAGGGGCAAAGACCTTACCAAAGCGCTTGCTATAATTGAAGCCAATCAGCTCTTCCGGTATGATGATAAAAATACCTATACTATAGACGACGGAAATCAACGGATATTGGTTGCCGTAGATTTTTCAGGATATTCTATGAAGGCCTGTCAAATTGCATTCCGGATAGCTAAAAAGGCCAATGCCAAAATTAAAATTCTGCACGTCTATCATGATATATACTTCCCGTCCAATATACCCTTTGCCGAAAGTTTCAAAGAAAGTCCGGAAGAAGGTTTGTTGGATAAAACCAGAAAGCAAATGCTGGATTTGTGTCTGGAAATCGATAAAAAAATCAGCAATAAAGAATGGCCGTCCGTCAATTATTCCTATTCCCTTCGAGAAGGAATCGTGGAAGAAGAAATCAACAATTTTGTTACCGAATACAAGCCCTCCTTATTGGTATTGGGTACTAAAGGCAAGGATAATAATAAATCCGGTATCCTCGGGAATGTTACTGCCGATGTTATTGAGATAACAAATGTTCCGGTATTGGCAATTCCGGAAAACTCTCCCATCCATACAATTACGGATATAAAACATATCGCATTTTTAACTAACCTTCAAAACCGGGATTTATCTTCTTTTGAATCATTGGTTCACGTATTCGGTAACAACCCCGATATAAAAATCACATTCGTACATATAAACAGTATGAATAAAAGAAATAATGCATGGACCGAAGACGAGTTGATCGAAATCAGCAATAATTTCACTAAAAAATATCCTCAGGTGAATGTTGCTTATCGCTTAATCGATTCTCCGGACATAGAAGATTCCTTGAATAATTTTATTCAATCAGAAAAAGTAAACGTGATCAGTGTCACTACCCGCAAACGGAATATCTTCGGACGTATATTTGTTCCAAGTGTATCACGCAAATTGCTGGTCAATAGCAATGTGGCTCTTTTCGTATTCAGAAAATAAAAATAGATCCGTAATATTACGGATGAAATATAACCCGTAAAAATCCCTATTTCCGGGGATTGTACGGTAAAATAAATTCACGTTCCTTTGCACACAATAAAAAAACACCGTTCTCTATTGGAATGCGAATACTAAAAGAAGATAAATATAAATCAATTCTCGATGCTGCTCGCGCCGAATTTATTCAACACGGCTTTAAAGATGCATCCATGCGCCGGATTGCTAAAAATGCCAATGTAGGATTAAGCAATATTTATAATTATTACAAAAGTAAAGACAATATATACCTCTGTGTTGTACAACCGGCAATAGATGCTTTACAAAGTTATATGACCAATCATCATACGGAGAAAGATGTACATTTGGAAATAATTGCATCCAAAAAGTATCGGGAAGAAGTAATGGGAGAATTTATAGAGTTAATAGACACCTACAAAACCGAAATATACCTCTTATTGTATTCTTCCGAAGGTTCCTCGGCCGGCAACTTTCGCAGTATGTTTACCGGCTTTACGGCTCAAATCGGAAGAAACTACCTTGTTTCCGTAAAAAAACATTATCCGGAGGCTAATACTGTCATTTCAGATTTCTTTATGCATGCGTATGCTTCCTGGATGACCGGCACCATAGGAGAGATAATCAGGCATGATATTAAAAAGCATAAAGTCAAAGAGTTCTTCGATGACTATTTCAGATTTACCACCGCAGGTTGGAGAGAGCTTATAGAAATATAAGCTCTTTTTTTTGAACAAAGCAAAACAATGTTCTCTATTGAATCATCTTTAATAACTATAAATTATGAACACTTTAAGAAAACTTCAACAGTACATGGGCAGCCGAAAAGCGCTCTTGCCCGTCGCTATGGTGTTGTCTGCGATCGGATCGGTGGCAGGCATCCTGCCATACATTCTCATCTGGCTTATCGTAAAAGAATTATTGGAGACACAAGAAACTTCTTCCGATACTATTATGACCTATGCTTGGGCAGCGGGAGGGTTGGCAATCTGCAGTGTTATTCTTTATTTTGCAGCCTTAATGTCTTCTCATCTGGCAGCTTTCAGAGTCGAATCAAATATGCGACGGAATGCCATGCAAAAAATCGTAAATATGCCGCTCGGCTTCTTTGATACTAACACCGGAGGCCGAATCCGGAAAATAATAGATGATAATGCAAGTATCACTCACAGTTTTCTGGCGCACCAGCTACCTGACTTGGCTGCAACAATACTGGTTCCGATCGTTGTAGCTATCCTTATTTTCTTATTCGATTGGCGACTCGGTTTGGCCTGTATGGTTCCGGTTATTGCAGCCATGATGGTTATGGGTTTTATGATGGGAACCAAAGGACAACAATTTATGCAAAACTACATGACCTCGTTGGAAGAAATGAACTCCGAAGCGGTTGAATACGTCCGGGGAATCCCGGTAGTAAAGGTATTTCAACAAACCATCTTTTCATTTAAAAACTTCCATGCCTCTATTATGAATTACAATAAGATGGTATTCAGCTATACAAGGATGTGGGAAAAGCCGATGTCCGCTTATACTGTTATTATCAACGGATTCGTATTTGTATTGGCTCCCCTATCCATTCTTTTAATCGGAAATACGGGAAACCATGTCCCTGTTTTGTTAAATTTCTTCTTGTTCATATTGGTTACTCCCATTTTCTCCCAAAGTATTATGAAAAGCATGTATCTGAACCAAGCTTTAGGACAAGCCAAAGAGGCTATGAGTCGACTGGAAGATCTCACCGTATACCAACCGCTATCGGTTGCAACCCGTCCCATACCCATACAAAAATGGGATGTGAAGTTCGAAAATGTATTTTTCCGGTATCCCGGAACAATACAAAACGCAGTAGACGGAATCAGCTTCAGTATTCCGCAAGGAAAAACCGTGGCATTGGTCGGAGCTTCCGGAAGCGGTAAAACAACGATTGCCCGACTTATTCCCCGTTTTTGGGAGGTATCTCAAGGAGAAATACGGATAGGCGGCTCCAATATAAAAGACATCGATCCCGCAGAGTTAATGAAAAAAATCTCTTTCGTTTTCCAAAATACAAGATTATTCAAAACTACGCTATTGGAAAATATAAGATACGGGAATCCCGATGCAACAACAGAAGAAATAGAACATGCTGTCGACATGGCACAATGCCGCGATATTATCAACAAACAACCGTTGGGATTGAATACCAAAATCGGAACGGAAGGTACTTATCTGTCGGGAGGGGAACAACAACGAATCGTATTGGCACGAGCGATCTTGAAAAACGCACCTCTTGTCGTACTGGATGAAGCCACCGCTTTTGCCGATCCCGAAAACGAGCACCTGATCCAAAAAGCCCTTCGTGAATTAACCAACGGTAAAACCGTACTGATCATTGCACATCGACTGACAAGCATCCAAGATGCCGATACTATTTTGGTCATCGATAAAGGAAAAATTGCGGAACAAGGTTCGCATGAGGAATTGCTTCGTAAACAAGGGATTTATTTGCATATGTGGAACGAATATCAACAATCGGTCAGCTGGACCATAAGAAAGGAGGTGGCTTATGCTTGAATTAATTAAAAAAAGATTTGCGCTTACAACCAAAGGAGCAAAGGATTTTTGTAAAGGAGTATTTTTTACGACATTATTGGACATCGCACTCATGCTCCCCGCTGTCTTTGTCTTTTTATTTCTTGAAGATTATCTTCAACCTGTATTTAATTCGTCGGCATCGGTAACACACGGAATATTTTATTACGTTTTACTCGGCATCATTTTTATGCTTGTTATGTATGTTATTGCGATCTTCCAATACCGCAGCACTTTTACTACGGTATATGAAGAAAGCGCCAACCGCCGTATCTCGCTGGCCGAAAAACTTCGCAAATTACCTTTGGCTTTTTTTGGGGAAAAGAACCTTTCCGATCTTACTGCCACCATTATGGACGATTGTACGGATCTCGAACATACTTTTTCGCATGCGGTACCGCAGTTATTTGCTTCTCTTATAAGCATTCTGTTCATTGCCATCGGTATGTTTTTTTATAATTGGCAATTGTCATTGGCATTATTTTGGGTAGTTCCGCTAGCCGTTGCTGCAATCCTGTTTTCAAAGAAAAAACTTCATAAAGACAATACTATCAACTACCGGAATAAACGTGCCGTAAGCGAACAAATTCAGGAAGGCCTCGATACCATTCAAGAAATTAAATCGTATAACAGGGAGGCAGACTACCTTCAAGATTTATCCCTAAAAATCGATCATTATGAAACGCAACTCGCCAAAGGAGAATTGTTGACAGGTGTATTGGTAAACGGTGCTCAAAGTTTTTTGAAATTGGGACTCCCGACCATAATTATTGTCGGTGCCAATCTGGTAACGATCGGGAGTATCGATTTATTCACCTACTTAATATTCATGGTAATAGGATCTCGTATTTACAATCCGATCAACGAAGTGCTCAATAATCTGGCTGCTTTATTTTACCTGGATACCCGCATCAATCGGATGAACGAAATGGAGGCGCTCCCCATTCAACAAGGAAAAACAGATTTTAATCCCACTGATTATCGTATTAAATTTAAGGAAGTAGACTTTTCTTATGAATCGGGCAAACAAATCCTAAAAAAGGTCTCATTCACAGCGGAACAAGGTGAAATAACGGCATTGGTGGGACCTTCGGGAAGCGGTAAAAGTACGGCAGCCAAATTAACAGCCCGATTCTGGGATATTCAAGCCGGAAAAATTCTGCTCGGCGGGCAAGATATCAGTCAAGTGGAACCGGAAACCTTATTAAAAAACTATTCGGTCGTTTTTCAGGATGTTGTTCTTTTTAATGCTTCCATCATGGATAATATCCGGATTGGCAAACGAGATGCCGGTGAGGAAGAAATAAGAGAGGCTGCCCGGCTTGCTCAATGTGATGAGTTTGTAAACAAACTGCCGAAGGGATACCAAACCATTATCGGAGAGAACGGTGAAACATTATCCGGAGGAGAACGTCAACGTATTTCTATCGCACGAGCCCTGCTGAAAAACGCCCCTATTGTTCTGCTGGACGAAGCAACCGCGTCATTGGATGTAGAAAATGAAACCAAAATACAGGCGGGAATCTCCGAGCTGGTACGCAACAAAACCGTCCTCATCATTGCTCACCGCATGAGAACGGTTGCCAATGCCGATAAGATTGTAGTATTGGAGAACGGAAGCGTAGCAGAAACCGGTTCCCCGGAAAAACTCAAAAGACAAGAGGGAATTTTTTCCCGAATGGTGAATCGACAGTTAATGAATACAGATTAACGGGCAGAATAAAGGACTATACCTACAAAAACGGGAAAGCAACTGCATTTAGTTACAGGTGCTTTCCTTCATTAATAACCTAACCATACTTTTGCCTTGACGACAAAATTATTCCAATTTAACACGACTATACATTTACAATTTCCGGTTTCCTCACTCAACAAGGGTTACCTCCGGCCCCAAGTAAGAACGCTTCATTCCACCAAAATCAATCACTACTTTTTGAATTATCATTCCCGGATCGGCACAAATCAATTTAAAGGTATGTTTTCCCGGTTTATCAATATTCAGATTCATCACACTGACCGCGCTGTTACGGAATACATTCAGTCTCCATTGACTCGAATATTCCTTTGCATTGGTAGTCATCCAATGTACCATGCCATCGTCTATCATGATTCCGTACCGGGTATCATGTTTGGAATCAATCGGAAATAAAGGCAACGCATAAGTATATACGGTTACATTTCCGGCATTGAAAGTATAAAAATCATATTCCGCTTTAGGCGCTTTATTTGTAAACCAAGTATTTTGAGAAGGTTTGACTGCTTCTCCCAATTGGACACAATCATTTTCATATCCCAATCCTTTCACTGTTCGGATCTTGATGTCTTCATTTTCTGTTTTACGATGAAATTTGCCGGCACTGATAGAAACACAACCGTTATCTTCCACATACCACCCCTTTAATTCTTCCACACCGGGAGAAAGAGGATTAAATACCGGCAGAAATACTTTCTCTGTTTTATGATCGCATACAATTTCAATTTCTCCGGTAATTCGCTCCCCTTTAGGAGCTTTTTCCCAATCGACGGAAACCATAATTCTATCCTCTAAAGCAGTCTTGCCGCTTCTTTTGTCCAATTTAATCCAATCGTTTTTAGAAGAAGCTTTCCATGCAAACGGTTTCTTTCCTTTGTTGTATATTTCTATAAAGGAAGTTTTTTTAGTATACGGATTAGCACAGGGAAGCACCTGCACGGTTGTAATGCCATAGGTACCATCTTGTCCCGGAATAAAGAGTTGCATATCGGCCTCTTCCGGAACCTCTATGTAACTCACCGGCGGCATATCCTGATAAGTGGCAGTCCAACCGGGAGTAATGGACATCATGTGGTTCCATTTACCGTTTAATAAAGAATTGAATTTATCCGTATAACCGGCCAAGCTGTCATAACAAGCTTTTGCTTTCTCTGCCAATGCATTCGTTGCAGCCCGCCCCTGACGAGCATACCAACGATTCTGTTGAGCAAGCAACATTTTCTTATTCATCAAGGCTGCTCCTTTTACCGGGTAATGTACCAGCTCGTAATAAGCGGCCTTATAGGATTCCGGAAGAGCATGGAGTATTTTCTCACTTTTATCCGAAATACGATCATACTCCTTCATCCGGTTTTCCGCTTCATTATAATTAATAAAAGAAAAATCCGTATCGGTCATTCTTTCCCGGTCGTAATGATTATTCCATTCATACCCCCACCCCATGGCTTCGGGTTTATGTTGAAAACCCAACAAATAATAATTTTCCATAATATCAAACAGATCTTCTTTATATTTAAGACCAAAAACTGTTGAAAGAAAATCCGCATCGAATGTATGAGCATTATCGAAATTAAATGCATCGATATCCCAAGCCAAATCCAGAAAGAATTTCATTCCTACCTCTCCGGGTTTAATATCCCCTACATTCAATAACCAATAACGATCGGCTCCGGTATCGTAAGCTTTACGCATTTCTTCATAAATTAAAGTGGGCGGGGTGGTGTTGATCCACAAGTAATCATGAGGTTCTCCGCAATAAGAAATATGATAATAAACGCCGGATCCTCCTTTGCGTTGTTGTTCCTCTTTGTTACTCAACCTTTTTATATAACCGAAGTTATCGTCCGGCCACACCAGTGTTACATCGTCCGGCACTTTTAATCCTCTTTCATAGATATCCATTACTTCTTTATAAGGGACAAACAATTGAGGTATGGATTCCAAGTCCTTATCAATATACTTATCTAATATATTTCTCTGATCGCCAAGCACTTCCTCAATCAAGCTTACTTCTCTTTCCTTGGGAACTCCCACTAATCCCGCATCATGAATCCCACGCATGGCCAAGGTATAGAAGTTTTCATAAGGATAATTTTCGGAGATACGTTTATCCAATACCTTATTTATTCCATCTTTATTGGTAATATAATTCCATTTTCCCATGGTCTTTTCCGACCATTCCGTTACATTATTAAACAACAACGGTTCGCAATGAGAAGAGGTCATAACAATTCCATAGTTATCCGCTACTCTTTTATTTTCGGGATATTTATTAAATGCGCCCGATCCCGGATGCATGGCCGGTGCCAGCATATTCCCTTTCATCCGCAGGATCAATTCACATACTTTCTCATACGTTTTCGGGCCGATATCTCCCAATTCCGGATCAAAGGTTTTGGCAGCCCAAGGCGTAATTCCCCATCCCTCATCATTAATAAATATACCTCTGTATTTCACGGTAGGAGCTTTAGAGACATACTCGGAAGTTGCCAAATACAATGCATTTTGTCTTTTGACAGGCACATCCGACCACCAATACAGAGGAGATACTCCCATTGCTTCCGACAAGGCGAATGTCCCGTAAGCAGTACCGCGTCTGTCACATCCGACTATTACCAATGCTCTGTCTACCCCTTTAAACGGATTTTCCACCACTTTAATAAGGTATTGCTCCCAACCGTTTTGAATAGCCGAGATGTTCAGTTTCTTGTTTTGGACCAATTGATCGATCCATTGGTTATGCCCCGGCGTACCGATGATTATTGCTTCTTTAGACTTGACCGGTTGGGAGAAGATGATTTTGTTTTTAACTCCCGTTACTCTTTCCATATCCTCGGCAAACAAACCGGCTACTTTTTTAACCACTTCATAGTCGGAGTTATCTATATAAATATCACATGCCTTACCGTTGCCGGCTAACATAAATTCTTTTCCGGTTGCCGGTTCATTCTTTACTTTGACCTGTGTAAAAGCTGTGGCAGAATGTATGAACAGCAATAACAGCAATAATTTCCTCATCTTACTTTACCTGATTATTAGTTACTTTTTTCAATAATTTATCTTACTATGTCGACCTGTGGCTGCCAATAGGATACTATCCGGTTAAAAAATGCTTCACCCCTATACACAATGCTCTTTATTTGGGATGAAGCATTTTTTAAATTTTCCTTCTGAGATCAACTCTTCTGTCAATATCCCGTATTTTGTTCGAGAACAGCATCACTATTGGCTTCAATAACCGAATGGGGAATAGGCCAAACATTATATTTTTCCAACATGCCCACACCATCCCCGTTCGTTTCGGCATTGGCATAATAAGGATTACATTTCTTAACCCGATCATACAGTTTTCCCATTCGCATCAGTGTCAGTCTTCGTTTTTCCTCTATCCCCAATTCCCGCATACGTTCATCGAGAATATAATCCAACGTGACCTCTCCGGCTGTTATTGACTTTGCATTGGCCCGTGTTCTGACCATATTTATATCCTCTGCCGCCTTTGCACTCTCACCCGTCATCAAATAAGCCTCGGCCCTTAAAAGGTAAGTTTCGGCAAACCTGAACAGATATTGGTCCGTGAAAGTTACTCCTGCAGTACTCTTCAACGAAAAAATAGCCGGGTTATCATACACTTCGGCCGGATGATTATAAGGAGTGGTACATTTTGTTTGATAGGCATAAAAATAACGCCCGGGTACTTGCGTACTGTTACTCATTCCCGTAATCATTCCTTGAGGGGGATTCTCGGTCGAAATAGAATCGATTCCGAACTCGCTCTTGAAATCGGGATTCGTAACCGGAAACTTACGTACAAAATTATGATTGGCATTTCGTATATCATTGTCGAAATCGCTTTCCCATATTGTGTTGGTGAAATACCGGGTAGAAGGAGCCCATCCGATACCTCTACCTCCCGTATAATCGCCGATGGGCCATCGGAAAGGACTTTTCCCGTTCAACCTTACATCCCTTACCATAGGAGCATGATGCCTTTCCAATTGAAAATTACCCGGAGCTTTCACATCAGAAGTCGAACTGCCTCCCCCGGGTAGATTAACTTCAAATTGTATTACCCAAATCCCCTCTGTATTGCCCGATCCTCTGTTTTGGTTGTTTTTTCTGAATAAATCCCAATAGACATCTCCGGGTTGTTCGGTAGCTCTTGTTCCGAACCGGTTTTGCATCAGCTTTAATGCGGGATTATCAATAACCCGGTTAGCCGCATTTACAGCCTCTTGATATTGGCCGGCAGCAATATAAAGCTCCGATAATAAATGATAAGCCGCCGCAGAAGATATCTCACCGTCTTGAACAGCTGCAATATCTTTTAGGTTCTCGGCTGCATATTTTACATCCTCAATTGCTTGTTTTAATGTATTTTCTTTACTTTCCCTTACATAATCGGTTTTAGGCGAAGTTACCTCTTCCAACACAACAGGAACGCCTCCATACAGATATACAAGCGATCGGTAAGATAACCCTCTGAAAAAACGGGCTTTCGCCTCAAACATTTTTTGTTGTTCCGGCGTAAGAGCAGAAGAGGGAAGTCTGCTGATTACAGTATTCGCTTGAGCTATAATCAGATAAAATGCATCCCAATGGGATTTAACGACAGCGCTTGTAGGGTGATAAGCTGCCGACATATTACTATGCCGGTGTATACTTGCCGGTTCTCCGTCAAATACCAGGTCGGTACCAAACAAATAATCAAAAGGATAGAATTCATCCCGACCGAAAAACTCCAGTCGAACCAAATAATACAATTCATTAATGGACATATCAAAATCGGCTTCGGTAATAAAAGAGTTATTTCCACTCATAAAATCTTTCGGTTTTTCCCGTAAAAAGTCGCTCTCATTACAAGAATTCAAAAGCCCCCCTGCCAATACAATCAATAATATTATATATTTTTTCATACGTTATTTATTTTTTCTTATCGTTATATGTTACTTGCAGATCAATGAAACAACATACTCCATTGATTTACCTGCTTCGTTTCATAAATATTCAATTTAAAGTGTTATATTCAAACCCATAGTAAAACTTCTCATTACCGGTCTTCCGTAATATCCGCTATTGGCCTCGGGATCCCACCCTTTCCAGTCCGTAATGGTAAATAAGTTTTTGGCGCCTACATATAAATTCAAGTTCTCAATCCCGACGGAACTTAACCAAACTCGAGGTAAGTTATACGAAAGAGTTATATCTTGCAATCGAATAAAGCTCCGGTCCTGAAACCGGGTTTGGCCGATAGTAGGATTGGTTATTGCTCTCGAATAAGTAGCATTCGGGTTGTTGGGTGACCAATAATCGGCAGCTAATTCGCTTATCCTGTTCCAACGCAATGCATTATCATTCCGGTTCAATGTTTCGCTATTTTCGCTCAGATAACTGTCTTTTCCGCCTTGTACGGAATTGATGAAGAAACTGAGGGATAAATCCTTATATCTTATCCGGTTCATAAGGCCAAAGCTATAGGCAGGATCGCGTGTTCCCAAAATAACACGGTCATCGGGCGTAATTTCTCCCTCACCCGTGACATCCCTTATCTTATAATTTCCCGGATGGAAACCGGCTGGTATATCATCATTCACCTGCCATATTCCGTCAATTATATATCCGTAAATAGCAGTCGTAGACTCACCAATGAATAAATTACTGGCTACCAAATCATCTTCCTTTCCATCACCATCCATATCTTTACCCAGTAATGAAATGATTTCATTCGAGTTGTGGGATATATTAAATGTGGTACTCCAATCAAAATCCTTGGAGACAATATTTCGGGAGGTAAGAGTAAATTCAACGCCTCGATTTCTTATTTCCCCGATATTGGAACTGATTTTTGTAAAACCGGTAATACTGGGCAAGGCAATATCATACAAAAGATCTTTCGTTGTTGTTTGATATAAATCCACTGTTCCGTTCAACCGACTGTTCAAGACCGTAAAATCAAGACCTGCATTAAATCCGGAAGTTTTTTCCCATTTTAGATTTGAATTTTGCATGGATGCCAGTTCCTGACGTATAACCGTAGAACCGCCGTCACCGAATACATACCCGGCTTCCGAATTTACTCTGGCCAACGATTTATACCGTTCTGTCTGATTTCCGCTGATACCGTACCCGGCCCTTATCTTCAAGTAGTCCACCCACGAGAGTTTGAAAAATTCTTCTTCAGAAATAATCCATCCCAGTGCAACAGAAGGAAATACTGCCGTTTTATTATTTTCTGCAAATCCGGAAAATCCATCTCTCCGCACTGTCGCAGTCAACAAATACTTATTGGCATATTTATAGTTGATACGCGCCATTTGATAAAGAAGCGCTTCACTCCATGCATCCGAATAAGTATATTGATTCTTTCCTTGTTCCAAACTGTTATATCCCAATGTCAACCGGGAAAATCCGTTCGCAGAAGCATCCGTCCAGGATTCTTTTCGTTCGGTAGCACCATATAAAAGAGTGGCGGCAAAACTGTGATCCTCCAGTTCTGCAACATAATTCAAGATATTGTCAAAAGTATAATCATACCGGGACCGATGTCTCTTATATGCATCTCCGGTCAAGCTGGCTCCATAGGGGCTGGCCCTGAAATATTCGTCGATCCGATAATTATTTCCAAAGTTAAAACGATAGGATAACCCTTTTACGGGAAGTTGTACTTCAGCATACACGTTGGCAAAGAAATAATTATGCCTCTCTTTGTCCTCGATATTCGATCCCATAAAAGGATTGGTATCCAATGTATTAAAAGGATATGGCTTGAGTTCTCCTTTTTCATCGTAAGGTTCTATAAGCGGGCTTTGCGTAGTCAGTCTCCAGATGTCCGGCTCGGCTCCATCCTGATTTACAAAAGTACCGAACGCCTGTACCCCCATTTTAAGCCAACTAAAAGGCTTTACATCTAAATTGGTCCGTATACTGTTTCTTTTGAAATCATCATTCAGGATAAAACCTTGTTGATCGGTATTACTAAACGAAATCAGATAAGACATGGCATCGGCGGTACCTCCGGATACACTCAATTTGTTTTCAAAAATATGGCCGGTTCGCGTACCCTCATCCCACCAACTGTAATCATAAGGAGCAATTCCATCACTTTGATTGGCATCCCTCATCACGGCGTCCGGCAAATAATCTGCCACTCTAAAATCCGGATTGGGAGTGGTATAGTCCGGCCCGAGGTAAGCTTTATCATAGTAAAATTCTTTTACATACGAAAGGTATTCCTCCCGATTCATCGGACGATAATCTTTAGTAGGATCGGAAATACTGTAAGAAGAAGAAAACGAAACCCTTGCTTTACCGGACTTGCCTTTCTTCGAGGTAATAAGTAACACTCCGTTCGCTGCCTGTGCTCCATATACGGCAGTAGCGCTTGCATCTTTCAGAACATCTATCGATTCAATATCGTCCGGATTGATGGAGGTTAACGAACTGGTATAAATAATACCGTCCAATACAATCAATACATCTTTATTTCCCGATAAAGTATTGGTTCCTCGAATAGAAATGTCAGGAGTACTTCCGGATGAAGTCACCTGACCGATATTTAACCCGGGAACAGTCCCCTGCAATGAATAAGCGATATTCGTATTCGGTGACTTTTCAAAATCTTTCAGATTGGCACTGGCTACCGATCCTGTCAGATCCGATTTTTTCATGGTTCCGTAACCTACTACCACCACCTCATCCAGCATTTTGGAATCTTCTTTAAGCAATACATCATATTTCGTTTTTTCACCGACTACTATCTTTTCACTCATATATCCTATGTAGGAAATAGTAATCGTGGATCCGGCCGGAATATCCAACGTAAAACCGCCATCAATATCACTGATCGTACCCAACGAAGTTCCTTCGACCAGAATACTTGCGCCAATAACCGGTTCCTTTGTATCCCGGTCAATAACGGTCCCCGTAATTTTTTTGTTGTTTTGCAAATCCGCCCGATAGTCATATCCGGTCGGATGCTCCTTATCTTTTGCATTCAAGGTTATCCCCAAGAATGCAAATAACAAAACGAAAAATGTTCGCTTGAGGGTCTTCATTGACCCGGAACAAACCAAAGATAGTTTTTTGTTCATAACATTGTGTTTTCACAGATTATTAAAATTAACATATCAATTCACGGCACATATTACAACCCATGCGCGACTATTTTTTATTCTTTTAGTAATACTTCCGGAGGCATGCCCCTGTATTTTATATATATCAAACTCAACAAAAGTATTCGTTGTACCCTCCGATGGGCGGCGGTAAATTTCAAAATGAGGTCATTATTCTTTCAATGAAAAAATAATACCTCTTTTTTGAAAAAATAATGACTGTTTTGCCGAATGAATGATTCTGATTTTGTTTGTAGCTTTATCCCCAAAAGAACAGATCTAAAAACTCTCCTATCTTGAAATTAATAACTGTAGCATTATTCTTCTTTTTTATCGGATCGGTCTTAAACGCCCAACCTCTTCCGATCATCCATATGGGAATAAAAGACGGCATGTCGAGTAATTATGTCCGGGAGATTACCCAAGATAAACGCGGTTTCATGTGGTTTGTTACTGATTATGGAGTAAACAAATTTGACGGAAACCAATTTACATTTTATATAAAAGACTCCGAAAACAATTTTATCAACAGCAACGATACGCATCGCATTGCGGTGGATACTCTGAATAATAATATATGGATCGGGAATCGATGGACAGGAATAAACGTATTTGATTGCGACTCGGAAAAATTTATTTCTTTCCACCACATTCAGGGTGATTCAACCTCATTGGCATCCGATGAGATAACGGATATTTTAATCACGTCGTCAGGAGACAGCTGGATATCCACATTTGAGAACGGGTTGGAACTCTATGATCCGAAAAGAAAACAATTTAAACATTATAATGAAAGAACGGTTCCGGACTTTCCTTCCCATCCAATACTATCGTTGGCAGAAGACCGAAACGGGAATTTATATATCGGGCACTTTCAGGGAGGATTAACTTTCTTTTCTCCAAAGAGCAACGAAGTGAAAAGTTACAAGCATACCGAAGGGAACAAAAATACGCTTCCTGACAATACCATTTATTGTATTTATGCCGAAGACGACGGAAAATTATGGCTTGCAACGCATAGAGGGTTGTCTTTATTTGATCCGGAAACCGGTACCTTTTTAAATTTTGAAAATATCAAGAATATCCACCCTACCATTGCCGAACAGGTCAATTACATCACCCGGTCCGACCGGGAGAGAATATGGGTCGGAACATTATCCGATCTTTGTTATTTTGATATAAAAGACCTGGAAAAAATCGTTGCCGGAGAAAAAGATGTATACCATATGCGAATACAAGATATAAAACGAGCTGTTTCCAATCCCACCGTCCATTGTATTTATAAAGATTCTTTCAATAATATCTGGATAGGTTCCAACGGAGGAGGCGCAAGTTTCATCAGCAACCGCTCCCCCTTTTTTCGCAGTTGGAAAGGAGAAATAATTCCGGGAGTGATCAACGGGCTCAGTGATAAAGATGCCTGTACGGTTTGTGTAGACGGTAACGGCAGTGTATGGGTCGGAACCGATGGAGGAGGTATCAATGTTTACACCAACGATAAAAGAGAGAAGGTGTATATGCCCGGAGATAACGGAGCTGCTTCCGAAGCGTATTTTTCATCGTTAAAAGATTCTAACGATGATTTATGGTTCGGTAATTATATGGGAATCGATGTTTTTTATCAAAAAGAAAAACGTTTTAAACCTTACCGGCTTAAAAACGGGCCTTCCATGGTGTATTCTCTATTTGAAGATTCGTTCCGAAATATCTGGATCGCTTCCGACAGGGGAGTGGAAATTTATAATTTGGACACCAAAGAAAGCCGGGTCCCGGGCATGGAAAGCATCGGATTATTAACCAACCGGATCAGATCCGTTTCCGAAGACCGCCTGAGGAATGTGTGGATCGGAACGCTTAATAAAGGGATTTGTGTGTATAACCTATTAACACATGAAATAAAACATTTCACCGAATCAAACGGGTTTTATAATAATGCCATCAAACATATTTTTAAAGATTCCCGACACCGGATGTGGGTAGCCACCGCCGAAGGCCTGGTTATGTTTCCGGATGCCGAAAACGACAACTACATCGTTTATAATGCCGGCAACGGATTGGCATGCAGCTATATTCGAGCCATTCAGGAAGACAATCAAGGCAATATATGGGTAAGTACTAATTTCGGGATCAGCTGTTTTTTGGAATCGGAAAACCGTTTTTTGAACTACGACCAACACAATGGAGCCCTTACGGGAAACTACATGAACGGCGGTGCCGCCAAAACGAATGACGGAACCATCTATTTCGGTTCATTGAACGGAGTATGTTATTTTAATCCGGAAAACAGGCCCGAAAATGTAATATTACCCCCGGTTATTTTTACGGAGTTCAAAATATATGAAAAAACATCCAAGCTGGCCGGTAATGATTTGGTTTTACCCGTTGCAAGCGGAAAAATAACACTCAATTATAATCAAGACATATTCAGTGTTTCATTCAATATAATGGATAAAGCACTCCAAGGACAAATAGAATATTCCTACAACCTGGAAGGACAAGGAAACAGCTGGATCAACTTAGGCGCTCAAAACCAAGTCACTTTTCGTAATATTCCTTATCGAAGTTATCAACTGAAGGTGAAAGCACGGCTGAAAAATCAGCATTGGCCCGAAAATTATTCAACCCTGAATATCGTACTTAATCCTCCTTTTTGGCTGACTTGGCAGGCAAAAATAATTTATTTGATCTTCATCATCTCCATTGGCATATTTGTGATTGTTTCTTATAAAAAACGATTGGAAATGCGCAGTTCCCTGGCGTTGGAAAAAGAAAACGGAAAGAGACAACAGGAACTGAATGAGGAAAGACTTCGGTTTTATACCAACATAACTCACGAACTGAGAACTCCGTTAACCCTGATTCTCGGTCCGCTGGAAGACCTCCGGAATGAAGAACAAATGTCAAAGGAACAAACCCAAAAACTTTCCCTTGTGCATAAAAGCGCTCTACGATTACTGAATCTGGTAAACCAAATATTAGAGTTCAGAAAAACGGAAACTCAAAATAAAAAGCTGTGCGTCAGTTATGGAGATATTACCGAAATCTTACGGGAAATTTGGATAAAATACAAAGAACTCAATCGAAACGAAAAGGTGAAGTTCCACCTGATTATGGAAACCAATAAAACATTTCTCTATTTTGACCCGGAAATCATTACCATCATCCTGGATAATTTGTTATCCAACGCATTTAAATACACAACAGAAGGTTCTATTTCTCTTATCGTGCGTTCGACAGCAGAACACGCTATCGATTATATGGAAATAGAAGTATTGGATACCGGAGTGGGAATTTCAGAAGAAGACGCTTTACATATTTTCGAACGTTATTATCAAACCAAAGAAAAAAAAGACGTATCCGGTTTCGGAATAGGATTGGCATTGGTTAATAACCTGGTTAAGTTGCATGAAGGTTCCGTTATTCTAAATAATAACCCCATCGGGGGAACTTCTTTCCGGATTCGACTCATGTCTGCCAATACCTATCCCAATGCCATTCATATAGAGGATAAAAAAATAACCAAAACAGAGGAAGAAAAAATAAATAAACCCCTCATCCTCGTAGTGGAAGACGATAATGATATAAGAGACTACGTCGCTCAATCTTTAATAAATACTTATGATGTAATCATTGCGGAAAACGGACAACAAGGAATGGAAATGGCCATGACGACGATTCCGGATATCGTGATCAGTGATATTATTATGCCCCATAAAAACGGCATCGAATTATGCCGCGAATTGAAACAAAATGTACTGACCAGCCACATCCCGGTAATATTGCTAACCGCCAAAGACACTTTACAAGATAAAACCGAAGGATATGATGCGGGGGCCGATTCGTATGTAACCAAACCGTTCAGCGCTTCTTTATTACGCAGCCGGATAATAAATCTGTTGGAAATACGAAAAAAGATAGCTGCATTGGTGTCTTCCAATACTTCCTTAAAGCATACCATTATTCAAGAATCTCTTAATAAACTCGACAATGAATTTCTAAATAAAGTAACCAAGATAGTGGAGGATAATTTATCAGACGAAAAAATCGATATCCCTTCCATTGCTCATCAATTATCCATGAGTTATTCCGGACTCTACCGAAAAATCAAAGCCCTCACGGGAATGCCGGCAGGCGAATTTGTGAGAAAACTGAAAATCAGAAAAGCCGAACAATTGCTTTTATCCGGGAAATACAACATTTCCGAAATAGCCTATCATATCGGTTTAAACTCCGTCTCTTACTTCAGAGCCTGTTTCAAAGAAGAATACGGACTGACTCCTTCCGAATACCTGAAAAAAATAAAAGGAGAAAAAAAGCAAGGAAATTGAGCTCCCAAACCGCGGTTCCGGCTTCTGTTATTGACAGTATCTCCGAGAGTCCGTATCATTTAATAAATCCATTGCCTGTAATTAATCCTTTCTTGCCTTAGAACTAATATTTCTATCGCCTTTTTTTATTCGTCGGATATACGTCCGACATTT
>DAIQOU010000801.1:0-1510 GCA_036787725.1 Bacteroidales bacterium | reverse complement strand
TAAACATATATATTATTTAACCGTAGATTTTTGTTTTTTAACAATTAAATATGCGGCACTTTATCATCTTTGTAATTTATTTGATGTAAATAATAAACAGTTTTGAAATATGAAAAAGAAGAAGTTCATCGGATGCATTTTCTTATTCGCATTGACTCTTGGCTTTACAAGTTGCTTGGATGATGAGGATCCCATCTGGTATTTTTGGGATGAACCCGCCATAGTAACCTACCCCGGCAACAAACCAATGTTGAATACGCATTACGGAAGATTTTCAGTTCCTACATTGAATGAAGATTTAGAAGAAGGGGATTATTTGTGGACCAGTTTCATTGTCGATTTGGGAAATCAACCCGAAAAATCGGATACGATCATTTCTCCGGGAAGCTTAAAATACAAGAAAATAACAGGCAGTCCGGTTATCATTACCCAAAATATAAAAGATGATTACACAGACTCCATTGCCAATGCCACTTTCTACATTGAAAGCGTAATCGGAGAAGTTTTATTCTTTAAATTAGAACATAAGGATACAAAAAATTCGTTCGAGTACGAAATGCTTTATAATCCCGACTCCGTGCAAACCGTAGAAGGCAAGAAAGTTCACAATCTTTATATTCGTTGTAAACCAATCGGATCTGCAGAAAATGAACAATCCGGTAATTATCATGGATTTGATATCTCCGAATTTTTATCGTATGCAAAAAGGGAAGCTCAGGATAATCAAGTGCTTTTTTACATAAACTATAAAGTAGGCACTCAACAAGGAGAAGATAAATATGAGTTAATCAGAGAAAGGTATTACACTTGGTACTTCAGACCATAACAGCAATTTATTACTTTTATTTATTGACTAACAGCGTCTTATTTGTTTCCGGTCTATCCACAAAACAAATAAGACGCTAATTAACAACACCTTAACTAAAATATTCACAAAAATTAAAAATTAAATATTCTTTTTTAACGTACGTAAGCTTGCTTTTCTTATACAAAAGCCCTTTATTTGCAAACATAAAAGTGAAAGCGAATTAATTTAATAAACACTTTTATGGAAAAAACACTAGTAATAATTAAACCCGGTACAATACAACGGGGATTGACGGGGCGAATAATTTCACGATTGGAAGAAAAAGGACTAAAATTGGTTGGCATAAAAATGATGCAACTAACAGATGAATTATTAAATGAGCATTATGCTCATTTAAAGGAGAAATCTTTTTTCACTCGTGTAAAAGGATCCATGGAACGAAGTCCGGTGATTGTTACTTGTTGGGAAGGAATTGATGCTGTTCCGGTTGTAAGAGCTTTAACGGGAAGCACCAATGGACGTACGGCACAGCCGGGGACAATACGGGGAGATTTTAGCATGAGTGTACAAGAGAATGTTGTTCATACCTCAGATTCGGCAGAAGCTGCTGAAATTGAGGTGAAAAGATTTTTTGAGGCTCATGAACTATTCATGTATGATTTATCATTAATGTCAAATTTATATGCAAGTGATGAAATATAA
>DAIQOU010000030.1:0-18841 GCA_036787725.1 Bacteroidales bacterium | reverse complement strand
ACATCGGGCATATTTAAATACAATCCGAGAAGCGGAAGCTGGAAGAACTATGCTTCGGATCCGGATCGCCCGGGAAGTCTGCCTTACGATAAAGTAATCAGTATCTTTTACGATTCGAACAACCGGTTGTGGTTTACCATGCAGGGCGGAGGATTGTGTTCTTTCGATCCCTCCACCGAAGTATTCACCCCGCATGTATCAAAAGATATCCGACCGTATGATGTCATTTATAAAATCGTAGAAGACAATAACCGGCAATTCTGGCTCACCACCAATAAAGGCCTGATTCGCTTTGACCCCGAATCGGGCCAAACCCGGCTTTATACCACTTCCAACGGATTAGTGAGCAATCAGTTCAATTTCCGTTCGGGCTTTAAGGCAGACGACGGACAAATTTACTTAGGCGGAATCAACGGTTTCATTTCGTTCAATCCGGACACCTTTCGTGAAACCGAAACAGTGGCGCCGGTAGTGATCACCGACTTTTTACTGTTTAATAAACAGACCGGTATAGGACCGGGTTCGCCTTTGAAAAAAAGCATTACTTTCTCGGATGAGTTGAGACTGAAATACAATCAAAACTCCTTCAGTTTTCGTTTTGCTTCCCTAAGTTACATTGCTCCGGAAGCGAATTATTTGCTATATCAACTGGAAGGTTTCGATAAAGAATGGTATGCGGTATCGGACAATCCCACGGCAACCTACACCAATCTGAAACCGGGACAATATACCTTTCTGGTTAAAAATGCACAAGAAAACGGTTCTGTCAGGAAAATAAATATCCGAATCGATCCTCCGTTTTGGAAATCGGTGCCGGCTTTCCTGATCTATACCCTGTTGACCGTATTATTGATCGGGTTTTCCGTTCGCCGGTTCCGGCGGCGTCTGATCCGGAAACAAAAGTACCGGCTGGATCGTCTCGAAGCGGAAAAAGAGAAAGAAATCTATCGCGCCAAAGTGGATTTCTTCACCAACGTGGCTCACGAAATACGTACTCCGCTCACCTTGATCAAAGGACCGTTGGAAAACGTGCTGAAGAAAAACAATATAGATACGGAAATCAGAGAAGATCTCCATGTGATGGAAAAAAACACCTTACGATTACTCAACCTCACAAATCAACTGCTGGATTTCCGCAAAACCGAAGTAAAAGGATTCCGGCTCAACTTTGTCCGATGCAATATTTCATTGCTTATTCGCGAAACATACAGCCGTTTTTATCCCACAGCAAAAGACAACAAACTGAGGTTCGAATTAAATCTTCCCGAAAAAGACCTGTATGCAGCCGTCGACAAAGAAGCGTTGACAAAAATACTCAGTAACTTATTTACTAATGCCGTTAAATATTCGGAAAATTACATAACGGTAGAGTTGCAAGAGAAAAGCAAATACAATATGGAGATGTTCTCCATCGTCGTTTGCAACGACGGAACACCCATACCGCCGGAAATGAGAGAAGAAATCTTCAAGCCTTTCGTACGCATCGAAAACACTTCCGTCCGTAACCCGTCGACCGGAACGGGAATAGGATTGGCCTTGGCAGCATCGTTGGTCGAATTGCATAAAGGAAGATTATTCCTGGAACCGGGCCATGAAATCTGTTTTTACCTCGAACTCCCGGTCGAACAGGAAATGGTTATTCAATTGGCGCCCGAAAACGAACCGGAAGAAGAATCGATAAAAGAATTCCGACCTGTAAACACAGATACCACCACCTTGCTGGTCGTGGAAGATGATCCCGAAATGATGGACTTCATCGTTAAACGGTTAAAAGAATCTTATTCCGTACTCACCGCCTCCAACGGAACGGAAGCGCTCCGACTGTTGGAAAAACAACCCGTCAACCTGATTGTAAGCGACGTAATGATGCCCGAAACCGACGGATTCGAGTTGTGCAGAAGACTGAAATCCGACTTATCCCACAGCCATATCCCCATTATTTTACTTACGGCAAAAGCCAACCTGCAATCGAAGATAGAAGGCATAGAACTGGGTGCGGACGACTATATCGAAAAGCCTTTTTCGACGGCTTACCTGCTGGCCCGGATCAAAAATCTGCTTACAGCTCAGGAAAAAAGAAACCGGGCTTTCTCGTCTTCTCCGTTTGTGGAAGCAAAAACCATCGCTCTCAGCAAAACAGACGAAACATTTTTGGAAAAGCTGACCAAATCGATACATAAAAACATTTCAGATCCGAATTTCAATGTGGATGTATTGGCCGAGCAAATGAATATGAGCCGCTCCAATCTGCATCGGAAAATCAAAGGGTTGTCTCAACTCACTCCCAACGACTTTATCCAATTGGAACGACTGAAAAAAGCAGCTCAACTGATCCGTTCGGGCGACTACCGGATCAGTGAAGTCTGTTATATTGTAGGCTTCAGTTCTTCGTCCTACTTCGCCAAATGTTTTCAAAAACGTTTCGGTGTACTGCCCAAAGAATTCGGAAAAGCCCGCAGCGAACCGGAAATATAAACCAACCGTTGACCGCATATATACCCCATGTCATCCGCTTAAACAAAACTCCGGAAGTCCGCTTCCTTCCGGAGCCGACCTCCACATCGCGGGAGTTTATGCAGTAAACAGCATCCACAGCCGTAGGCTGATAACCTCTGTAGGCAGCGGTCTCAGACCGCTGTATCAATCCGGTCCCTCACCTCTTCCAAAGCCGCCGTCAGGTGGCCGAATAAAAGAAATACTTCCGTAACCGGGGAACGTTACTCCCGCAGGAAGGAAGTCCCCGAAAGTGCACAGAGGGGAAGTATTCTGTCAGTAGAGACAGAGAAATTCTGCCTGCTTAGGCAGAGAAGTTCTGTCCGTGTAGACAGAGAAGTTCTGCCTAAAGAGACAGAGAATCTCTGTCCGCTTAGGCAGAGTTCTTCTGCCTAAGCGGACAGAAAAAACCTGCCTGAACAGACAGAAAACTTCCCCTGCATACAGCATTGCTTCTCCCCTCTCGGGATATTTGATTCACGCATCCCGAACATTCTTTTTTACTCTTCACTCTTCGGGCTTCCGATTTCGAACGTGCCCGTTTTTGTATCTTACATGTAACTTACCCTGAATTTCAATTGCTTCCCATCAATATATTTCCTACTTTTGTTTTCGTCATAAACAATTAATAATTTAACCCTATGAAACCAAACACAACCGGAAAAATCCACCACGGACAAAACATCAAACGCCTTCGCGAAATCTTGGGTATAAAACAAGAAGCTGTTGCTTTTGATATAAACGTCTCGCAACAAGTCTTTTCCGACATCGAAAAAAGGGAAACCGTGGACGAGGCGTTAATCAACAAAGTAGCGACCGCTCTGAAGGTCCCTGCCGAAGCAATCAAAAATATGACCGAAGAATCCATGATGAATTATATTTATACCTTTAATGATAAAGTAGAAGTAGAAAACGGGCAGGTAGCCAGCAGCAACAATAATAACAATAACTCGCATTGGAATTTCAATCCGTTAGACAAAATAGTCGAACTCTACGAACGTATGTTAACGCTCGAGCGGGAAAAAGTGACTTGGTTGGAGGAAATGATGAAGAAAGAGAAAGAGTAAACTCTAAATTCTCATGAAGCCGTCTCACAAGGGCGAGTACTTTCCGAAGAGGTTAGGAATTGGATGTAATTGCCCCGAATAGGAGCAAATGTACGTAAAAAGGTGTGTCTAAAGTCCGGCATGCTCTTTGCAAAGTCATGATCTGTGGTTTATTACCCCGACAGGGGTAAAATGTGGATAACCCCGGGTAAGCAAAGCGTAACCCGGGTGAGGCTGCGGGTGAGGTACGCTTACCATGGGCTGCGCTTTGCCGATCCGGGGTTATGCATAATATAGCCGGTGCGTGGCTTTCACTCATACCAAACTTCCAATCAGCAACTTATATTCAAAGAACAATTGGCCTTTTTGAGACCACCCCATTCTATTCATAAATAGGAAGCGCTTTCAAAAGGACACGCGGAGCATTATAATTTATTCTTAATATGAATGACACATCTCCCAACTCTTCTTCCGTCAAACCGTATTCCGACAAATCATCTATTTCGGAAACGGGAATACGAATCGTATCTCCTTTCGACGGGCACCAAATACAATCGTAATAAAAACGGATGGAATCTCCTTTTAACGGGATAACGGCAAAATCATATTCGGACCGATCACTCAAAGTGGTTATTATTCCGTTATCGCACGATAAATTTTCATTCGGATAAGCATGTATGAACTTTATATAAACTTTAATTCCCATCTTTAACGAATCGGAAGAGAACACCAATTCGGGAAGCGACTTGTCTCCGGCAACAACACAAACCTCTTTTTTCAAGTAATTGCACGAAATAAGAGATAAACAAAGCCCTAGTAAAAATAATCTATTCATGTTTAATTGTAATTATATCTCTTGCCGGAAAATATATTGTATTTGATGTTCTTTTTTCAATATTTCTTTCTCGAGTAACAATTTTATAAACAGTATCTCCGGGATTATAAAGAAATGAAGAATCTATTCCGTTTCCGACTATCAGTTTTTGTGCTTGAACAATTAACTTCGTTGTGGCATAACTGTCCCCGCTTTGAGTATAATCTACATCTAAACCGACACAAGTAGCCTCTTTAAAAAACATTTTCTCTATAATTCTACATCACTTACCAATCCCTTTATAAAGGTTTCAAAATTGTCGGCAATAAGGGTAATTTTATAATCTTTTTCTTCTTCTACAAATACTACTTGCGGTTCTCCGGCTGCACCGCATTTGCTGTAATCCAACATAACAAAAGTATGTCCGGAGGTTGGGGTCAAACAGATTATTATACCGATATCCGGGTATTCCCACTCCTCCATCAAATAGGTGCTGCCATACTCTCCGCACAACGAATACTCATTATCAAAACCGATACCCATAATTCCGGTAATGGTTATATGATCCTCCGCCCATGAGGTGGCTTCCGTCATGGGATAACATGTATTGACGGGACATCCCCCGTTATGCAACTTCATCAGTTCAATGTATGATTGAGGCAGAGTATATCCCAACTCTTTCTCCACTTCAGAAACCAGACTATCTGTTAAAGGTTCCGAAAAGGATTTCTCAGACACGGAATTGTCTTCATTCCAGAAATCATTCAAATCTATGTCTGTAAAATACTTCATTGTCTAATTAATTTAGATAATTATATTCTTTAATGCAAAACAAAATTACAATTATAATTAAAGTCTGCAACATTTACTTCGGATATTCCTTGGAACACGTGTCTGTTAAAAAACATCGAGGCCGGCTCCATAACGGAAACCGGCCCCGAAACCAACCAAATAATAAAAACCTGTTATTTCTTGATAATCACTTGAGAGCTTGTCGTTCCGTTGTTTTCTTCAATGCGAAGCACATAACGTCCCGAAGGATAACCGCTGATATCGGTATATTCGGAATTTCCGATTTCTTTTTTCAACAACAGAGAACCCTTAAGATCGAAAAGTTGCATCACGGCCCGCTCCCCGGCAGCCAATTCTACACGGAACCCGTTTTCTACCGGGTTGGGATACACCAATGCCTTTTGCTCCTTCACCGAACCGATACCGGACGACTGTTCTCCCGTCAGGGTCAATTGAAAGGTACTTTCGGCAGATAGTCCGTAAGGATCGATTCCCAATAGAGTAAGTGTTAATACGGTATCTTTTTCGCTTACGGGATAGTTGCCGGTAAGCGTTCCCGTTTCAGGATCAAAACTTAACCATTCCGAATACTTTCCGGCATTCTTCAGGTAAACAGAGACAGGATCGTTTTCCGGATCACTGAAAAGATTTCCCGACAATGTAATTTGGAATTCTTCCCCTTGTTTACAAGTTTGATCCGATTGTTTTTGGTTTTCCGTCGGAGAAAAGTTTTGCGGAAGCGGGGACGAAATGCGAATTACTTCGGGAGAATGCCCCACACTGTCGAAACGTCCGACAGCTTCAAAATCGGAATTGTAGATGAGCCCCACTCCTTTACTTCCCCAAACAGAATAAGCTACATAATAATGTTGTTCTTCCGAATCATATGCAGCTCCATTTGCTACGAAACCCGCATTTTCGGCAGGAGCAGGCATCACAATCTCATCTGCGGCAGTATTGGTATTGGTATTAAAAAGAACAAATCCGGATTCTTTTTTCACAAGCAGCGTATCTCCGGTCATCGGTTTGAGCAAAGGAGACGAATCATATTGAGAATCTCCGTATATTATCAGTTCGGAAGATTCGTTTATTATATCATAAATTAAAACAGCCAATTCCGAACCCGATTTTCCACCGTATATCTTATCATCTTTTACAATAAGAGACATTACTTCCAATCCTTTTTGTTGTATATTTACTTCTTTTTCCAATACCAACGCTTTCAAATCAATGATTGCCACCGAGGAAGTTGTTCCCATAAATCCTCCATTAATCAACACATACGCTTTATCGCCGGACACCACCACATCGGAAGCCTGATCGGAGACCGGTATCTTTTTCACAAGAGACAGATCTGTTTTTTCATAAATTCTCACATTGTATCCGTCTTCCGGATCGCTCCAATTGCCCTGCCGTGTCACCAGTAACCAACTATTATAAACCAACATTTTGCTGTTCAGTCCGGCTGTAGCGGAACCGGTACCGTCGGCTGTTTCCGGTTCTTTATCCTGGGTATACAATTCGTGTGTCCGTTCTCCCGATGACAAATTATACCTTGTAATGTAGGTATCGGCAGAAATATAAGCAAAACCGCCGTCAATCACCATATCTTGAACAGAAGTCGCCTCTTTGATATTGGCATCGATCAGCCGGGAAGAATCTCCGGAAGGATCATAAACACACAGCGAAGTCGGAACAGAGCCGAATGAGCCGCCATTAACAAACCAGACCTGTTTCGGAGTAGGTTTTAAAGTTTCTTGGGAATGCAGCGGATAAGTACACATCCACACTAACATACAAGTAAAAAGATAAAATTGCTTCATATAATTTATATTTAAGTGAATAGAACGCAATATCAACGAACAATCGTCAAAGCCCCGGTGAATAACAATAACACCTAAACCGGACTTCCTTCTCATTCGACTCTCTTTGAAACCAATATTCAAATCATTTGAAGAACGGTAAATAACTCTTAACTCGAAAGCTTTACCACTATCATTTTGGCAGGTTTTCTGACTCGTTTCTTTTTACGCGGCCTTCCCGAAAACTCCGGTGGCAGAGGATTGCGTAAAAAACAATTGAAACTCACAGCAGCGAGACTGTCCGGGACTTTCACCCGGTTCCCTTTTATGTTCTTCTTTTGAACAAAAGAAGAACCACCAAAACCGAAACAAAGGTAATAACATTATTTAAATCGGATAGAGTTTATATACCCGAAAAATCACCGGGAAGTAAAAAAGAATAAGTCGGATGTTGCTTAGCTTCTTCTTTTTTACTATCATTGCCCTTATTTTAATTTGATTCAAATGAAGAAAATCGTTTTAACTCTATTTGTGAGTTTGTTTTCCCTCGTTCATTGTTGGGCAGGAGAACCGTTTACCATCATCGGAAAGCTGCCTGCCGGCAGCATGGACGGCCTTAAGGTCTACCTGTTGGAACCGACAGATGATAACTCCGAACCCCTCCCGATTGACAGTACCGAGGTCCGGAACGAGTCCTTTGAATTTAAAGGCACGACCGAAAAAATGCCGGTTATTCGTTTCATTTCCGTAGAATCCGCCTCTACTTTTTTGCTCGCAGCAGAACCCGGGAATATTCAAATCAATATTCTCGACACAAAGAATTATGAGGTCGGGGGAACACCCGCCAATGAAGAAATTCAATCCTTCTTAACCCACATGAGTGATTTTTCTTCCAAAGCACGTCCGTTGATGGATGAATTCTCGGAAGCCAAGCAGTCCAATTCGCTGAATGAAGAACGGGAAAAAGAAATTATGAAGTTGTTTGATACTCTTCAAACGGAATATTATTCCAACCTCTTTGACTTTTTGAAGAAAAACATTAAAACACCGGTAGGTGAATTCTTTTATTGGAACTCCGGGGTACGGGATGTATTTACATCCGATCAGCATTTGGAATTGATTCGTTCCATGAATCCTCAGACCAAAGGTTCCGAGAAAGTACAACAATTAAAACGTCAATTAGACCTCATGGCTGCAACGGAACCGGGCAAACCGTTCCCAAATGCTACGGGCGCAACACCGACCGGAGAACCCGGTTCTCTTTCAGACTATGCCGGAAAAGGGAAGGTCGTCCTGATTGACTTTTGGGCTTCTTGGTGCGGTCCTTGTATCCGGGAAATGCCGAATATTGTCAGTGCTTACGAAAAATACAAAGCAAAAGGGTTCGAAATTGTCGGTGTTTCGTTGGATACGGATAAGAAAGCCTGGACGGGCGCCATCGAACGGCTGGGCATGACATGGCCTCAATTGTCGGATTTGAAAGGATGGAGCAGCGATATGGGAGCCGCTTATTCCGTTACCTCCATTCCTTATACGGTATTGGTGGACGCTGAAGGTAAGATCATTTCCAAAAATCTCCGGGGAACGGCTTTATTGGATAAACTGGAAGAACTGCTGAAATAAGGAGTATATCAAAAACCCAAACGTTCTTTGAACCTTCTCCCCCGGGTTGCGCTTCGCTCACCCGGGGTTATCCGCATTTTACCCCTCGCGAGGTAATCACATCCGATTCATAACCCGTCCGGGAAATACCCGATCTTTGTCACCGACATAACCGATCGACAGATAAAGACATAAGAAGCTGTTTTAATATAAAGTCTGCTTAAACAAAAGGAGACTGCCGGCAAATCTCATGGCGTTATCTTTCTTGAAACATAATATCCGACTACAAACAGAGATACAGCAACGACTGCGAGAAAAGACAAAAACAAAGAAAAGTTAACTAAGGCTGCAATTAAGTAGAATACATAACATACAATACTGCCCAACAACCAACGATTTGATCTTTTTCCACTCGAATGCCAATTAATAATCAAGGAAAAAAAGAAAAAAAGAAGTAGAGAAGACATTCCAAGAGAAAAGGAGGAAGCCACAAAAACAGCTGTCGGTCCATCCGCTCCTCCGATAATTCCTATAGAAGCTGCGTGATTCGCTTTTAAACCGCCCCAAGCAGCAAAATACAATAACGGTTTATACAATAACAAAAAGATTCCCGATTGAATTATGGTTACTCCGATTATCTTCATTGTCTTCATATTCCTCCGGCATTTCTCACTCAACATATAATTACCCATTGAAAAAGGGTTACAAATATAAAGTTATCTCATCACATCCTTTCCGGAAAAGGCAAATTTATCCATCAAAAAGGAAGAAAAACGTCTCAATGAACCATAACTCTACTTTTTTGACCTAAATTAATAACCTAAAACAAAATATTCATTTAGATATTTGTCTTTTCATTTAGATATATTTATTACCATGGACAGACGAATCATCTATTCAAGTTTATTTTTGAGTTTTATATTACTGGTGTGTTGTTCCGGGAAAACCAAACGACCCGATAGCAGCGAACCCGTTGCGGAAGAAATACGGGAAGAAACAAAAGTATCGGAACTTATCCGGAAGGTCAATGACCGGTGGCAATCTACTCATCCCGATCACGAGAATGCCTTTTGGCATCGAGCGGCTTATCATACCGGCAACATGGCCGCTTATGAAGTCACGGGAGAAGAAGCTTACAAAGACTATTCTACTGCGTGGGCAGAAAAGAACGAATGGAAAGGAGCTAAATCCGATAACAAATCCGAATGGAAATACAGTTACGGAGAAACAGACGAGTATGTATTGTTCGGAGACTGGCAAACTTGTTTTCAAGTATATATCGATTTATATAATCTCGAACCGGAAGAAAGAAAAATAGCTCGGGCAAAAGAAGTGATGGAATATCAGATGTCTACTCCCAACAATGATTATTGGTGGTGGTGCGACGGATTATATATGGTGATGCCGGTAATGACCAAATTATATAAAGTGACAGATAATTCCTTATATTTGGAGAAACTATATGAGTATTTCGCTTTTGCAAAAGACTTAATGTACGATTCGGAAGACCGGTTATTTTACCGGGATGCCAAATATATCTATCCTAAACACAGCACCAATACGGGTAAAAAAGATTTCTGGTCACGCGGAAACGGCTGGGTATTTGCCGCTATTCCCAAAGTGTTGGAAGATTTACCTCAAGATAATCCTCATCGTCCGGAATATGTAGAAATGTATAAGTCGATGGCAGCATCCATAGCCGCTTGTCAGCAGGAAGAAGGGTACTGGACCCGCAGCATGCTTGATCCGGAACAAGCACCCGGTCCCGAAACCAGCGGAACCGCCTTTTTTGTATACGGATACTTATGGGGACTGAACAATGACCTGTTGGAAGAGAATGTATATAAGCCGGTTATCGATAAAGGATGGAAATACCTGACCGGAACAGCGCTTCAAGAGGACGGAAGTTTGGGCTATGTTCAACCGATCGGAGAAAAAGCTATTCCCGGACAGGTAATCGATAAAAACTCTACTGCCGATTTCGGTGTAGGAGCTTTCTTATTGGCTGCTTCCGAAATGTATAAATACGTAAAACAGTAATTTCAATGAAATATTATTTATTATGCTTTGCCTGCCTTTGCTTATTAAGTACGAAAGAAGCAAAAGCCGAAGAATATAATGACAATGATCGTCGGTATTGGGCCGATCTGGCTTACCGCTTGGCCGAACCGGTACTCCGAAATATGAGTAAAGGAGAATTAAAAAAGAACATGCAAGTAGAAGTAAGTCCCACATGGGACGGCCGTGATGTAAGTGTTACTTATATGGAATGTTTTGGCCGACTGATGTCGGGAATAGCTCCGTGGTTGGCATTGCCGGATGATAATACAGAAGAAGGGAAACGGAGAAAACAATTGCGGGAATGGGCATTGAAAAGCTATGCTCACGCCGTTGACCCGGAAAGTCCCGATTACTTATTATGGCGTAATGAAGGACAACCCCTGGTGGATGCCGCCTATATCGCAAACAGTTTTTTAAGAGCTCCTGAACAATTATGGCAACCGCTGGATGAAGTTACCAAGAAAAGATATATAGAAGAATTCAAACAATTGCGCCGTATAGATCCTCCTTATACCAACTGGTTACTCTTTTCGGCCATGGTAGAAACTTTTCTTTTAAGTATTGACGAATCCTACGATCAATTTCGGATTCATATCGCATTACGAAAAATAAACGAATGGTATGTCGGTGACGGTTGGTATGCCGACGGCTCCCGGTTTGCTTTCGACTATTACAACAGCTACGTCATCCAACCTATGTATATCCAAGTATTGGAAACAGTTGTCAACAAAAAGATCCGACTAAGGGACAGGAGTTTGGAAAGCGTTGCCGCCGATTTGGAGATTGCCAAAAAACGCATGCAACGTTTTGGGATCATTCTCGAAAGATTGATTTCCCCGGAAGGCTCTTTTCCGGCATTCGGACGTTCTATGACCTATCGTATGGGCGTATTTCAACCCCTGTCCATGCTATCTCTACGTACCTTTTTACCTCAAGAACTTCCGGAAGGACAGGTACGCAGTGCACTGACGGCCGCCATGAAACGCATGTTCGCACAAGAAGGCAACTTCAACGAAAAAGGATTCCTTCAATTGGGATTTGTCGGGCATCAAACCGACCTTGCCGATTGGTATACCAATAATGGAAGCCTTTACATTACTTCGGAAGTATTTTTACCTTTAGGCTTAGCGGCCAATCATTCTTTCTGGACTTCCGAACCGTTGGAGTGGACACAGAAAAAAGCATGGAGCGGAAAAGCTTTTCCCAAAGATCATGCAGTCGGCTACTAGTACAAAAACATTCTCTCGCTGAGTTTAACAAGGAAAAAGTAAAAATCGTTTCTAAAAATATTGAATACCTTTGTTTCAAACAAATCACTCTTTAAACAAATCGTTATGATTAAGAAGATTTATTTTATTCTTTCTATATGCCTTTTCGTCTCCACGAGTAATTTGGCAGCTCAAGGCAATTCTTCCGGAGAGGTAAAAACAAATATTCCGTTGGATTCGATTCGTTTAAGCGATCCTTGTATTCTGGCAGATCACTTGACCAACATGTATTACATGACGGGGACAGGGGGCCTATTATGGAAAAGCAATGATTTAAAACGTTGGGAAGGGCCTTACACGGTAATTCAACCGGATTCCGGATCGTGGATGGGGTCCCATCCCATGATATGGGCAGCCGAACTCCACTCCTACCATAATAAATATTACTGTTTTGCCACATTTACCAATCGGGAGATCAAAATAGATACTGTCAACGGAACCAGATTGGAGCGTCGGGCAAGCCATGTGTTGGTTAGCGACCACCCGGAAGGACCCTACATCCCGATGAAAGATGCTACTTATCTGCCGGAAAACATGTCGACATTGGATGGTACTTTTTGGGTGGACACCAACGGAAAACCTTATATGATCTATTGCCACGAATGGCTTCAGAACAATAACGGAACCATGGAAAAGATAGAGTTGAAACCTGATTTAAGCGGATCGACAGGAAAAGGACAAATTCTGTTCCGTGCAAGCGATTCCCCTTGGAGCCGTGAAAAAATCGACGGACAAGTGCAATACAACCGGGTTACCGACGGGCCTTATCTGTTTCGTACGGCTACCGGACGATTGGGGATGATTTGGACGAGTTGGATTTATAATGTCTATACGCAAGGAGTTGCCTATTCAGAAAGCGGCACCTTAGACGGTCCTTGGATTCAAGAGGAAGAACCGATCACTCCTCCCGATTTCGGTCACGGCATGCTGTTCCAAACATTCGAAGGAAAATGGTTGATGGCGGTTCATCATCATCAAGAAATAAACGGACGCTATATTCGTATACCCAATCTGTTTGAAGTCGATTTATCCGGAGACAAGTTGGTTGTGGGTGACCGGATATCATTGGAATAAAGAATAACCATTAAAGCAGTATGTATGTAAATGGGGCTTTTTGAAACAGCCCCATTTGCATTTTCTTTCATCTGAAAATATATCTCAAAAAGAGAAGACTATCGGAAACGTTCGTTTCGATAAATTTATCTTTTCAAGAGTTCTATTGTACATCTCCATTCCTCATATGACCGATTTACCTCCCTAAAAAGACTTATTATTATACCTCCGATTGAATTAACATTTACTATTTTAGCAGGCTCAAAAGAAGACCATGAAAAACTTTCGGGCTCTTATTGCACAATACATCTAAAAACACAATAATATAACAATGAAAAAGACAACATTCGGCTTGCTATTTTTTTTCTTCTCCTCCTTTTTATCCTTCAGTATCGGAAATAATTATAAACAAGGACCGGAAGAAAAAGATTATGCAGGTTATTTATTTGCGTATTTTAAGGGAAACAAAGTAGAAGACGAAGCTGTATGTTATGCTATCAGCCGAGACGGATATAATTATCTGTCCTTAAACAACAATAATCCCATACTGGATTCCAAACAGATCAGTTCAACGGGAGGAGTACGTGATCCGCATATATTACGAGGAGAAGACGGAAAAACATTTTATATGGTACTGACCGATATGACTTCTTCCAAAGGGTGGGATTCCAACCGTGCCATGGTATTACTAAAATCAACCGATTTGATCCGATGGAGTTCTTCCGTAATCAATATACAACAGAAATATCCGGGACAAGATAATTTAAAAAGGGTATGGGCCCCTCAAACCATATACGATCCGACAGTAGGAAAATACATGGTATACTGGTCTATGCAGCATGGAACCGGTCCCGACATTATTTATTATGCTTATGCCAATAAAGAGTTTACCGATTTGGAAGGAGCTCCCAAACAATTATTTTTTCCGAAAAACGGCAAATCATGTATCGATGGTGACATCATCAACAAGAACGGCCTTTATTATATGTTTTATAAAACCGAAGGTCATGGTAACGGAATTAAATTGGCCATTACGGATTCTCTTGCTTCCGGCAAATGGATTGAACAACCGGGATATAAACAACAAACCCGGGAAGCGGTAGAAGGGTCCTCCGTTTTCAAACTGATCAACAGTGACACCTATATATTAATGTATGATGTATACATTAAAGGTCAATACCAATTTTGTGAAAGCAATGATTTGGATGTATTCAAAGTAATCGACAAAGACATTTCCATGAATTTTCATCCTCGTCACGGTTCCATCATACCGGTGACCCGCCGAGAATTAAAAGCATTAACCGATAAGTGGGGCATTCCCGCCGGTTTTGAAATGCCGGAAGATCGTAATCCCGTACTGGAAGGGTATTATGCCGATCCGGAAATCCTTTATTCCGAAAAAGACGGAAAATATTACCTTTATCCTACCAGTGACGGATTTGCCGGGTGGGGCGGATATTATTTCAAAACATTTTCTTCTACGGATTTGAAAGACTGGAAAGAAGAAGGAATTATTCTCGATGTAAAAAAAGATGTTTCGTGGGCCGACGGAAATGCGTGGGCTCCATGCATTATCGAAAAGAAAACGGGAAAAAACAAGTATAAATACTATTACTATTTCAGTGGCGGAAAAGCAGGAGAACCGAAAAAGATAGGAGTCGCTGTTGCAGATGATCCCAAAGGACCGTTCACCGACTCGGGTAAACCCCTTATTGATTTCAAACCGGAAGGAATAAAGGGCGGTCAGGAAATAGATCCGGATGTATTCACCGATCCCAAAACAGGCAAAAGTTATATTTATTGGGGAAACGGTTATATGGCCGGGGCCGAGTTAAATAAAGATATGATTTCCATTAAAAAGAACACGGTAAAAGTAATGACGCCGGACAAAACATTTCGGGAAGCCGTGTATGTATTTTACAGGAACGGACTTTATTACTTCCTTTGGTCGGAAGACGATACGGGAAGTCCCAACTACAAAGTACGTTATGCTACGGCTAAATCACCCCTAGGTCCTCTAACCATTCCTGCAGATAATATCGTAATAATGAAAGACCCTTCCAAAGAAATATACGGCGCAGGTCATAATTCGATATTGCAAATTCCCGGAAAAGACGAGTGGTATGTTGTCTATCATCGCATTTCCCGACCAAACGGGATTCACATGCCTTATCCCGGCATCTATCGCGAAGTTTGTATCGATCGAATGGAATTCAATGAAGACGGCAGTATTAAGCAAGTTATCCCCAGTCTTTGATCGGGAGAAAGCATACCGGAAGAATATTTAATTAAATAAATTTATATGAGAAAGTTCTTGCTTTTTATTTGCATTTTTTCGATTGCATTGATGCAAAGCGGATGTAAAAAATCCACTTCAAAAGGGACATTTGAAGTCGGAGACAAAACATTTCTATTAAATGGTAACCCTTTTGTTATAAAGGCTGCCGAGATTCATTACCCCCGTATTCCGAAAGAATATTGGGAACACCGGATTCAAATGTGTAAAGCTCTGGGGATGAACACAATTTGTCTATATATATTTTGGAATTTTCATGAAGAGGAAGAAGGAAAATTTGATTTTACGGGACAAAAAGATATTGCTGCTTTCTGTGATCTGGCTCAACAATACGGAATGTATGTTATCGTACGGCCCGGACCTTATGTATGCGCCGAATGGGAAATGGGCGGATTGCCTTGGTGGTTGTTGAAGAAAGAAGATATTCGGTTACGAGAACAGGATCCCTATTATATGGAACGCACTCGTCTGTTTATGAATGAAGTCGGAAAGCAACTCACCGATCGTCAAATCACTCGCGGAGGAAACATTATAATGATTCAAGTAGAAAACGAATATGGAGCCTACGGAACAGACAAGCCGTATGTGGCAGCCATTCGCGATATTGTAAAAGAAGCGGGATTTACGGAGGTTCCTTTGTTCCAATGCGACTGGAATTCCAATTTTGAAAATAATGCCTTAGAAGATTTGGTATGGACCATCAATTTCGGAACCGGCGCCAACATCGATAAACAATTCGAACGCTTATTGGAGCTACGACCCAATACGCCCTTAATGTGCAGTGAATTCTGGTCCGGATGGTTTGACCATTGGGGAGCCAAACACGAAACCCGAAGTGCGGAAGAACTGGTAAAAGGGATGAAAGAAATGTTGGACAGAAATATTTCCTTCAGTTTATATATGACGCATGGAGGTACCAGCTTTGCTCATTGGGCAGGAGCCAATTATCCCAACTTCTCCCCGACCTGTACTTCTTATGATTATGATGCTCCCATCAGTGAATCGGGAAGACCTACTCCCAAATTTTATCAAGTACGGGAATTACTGGAAAAGTACCTCCCGGAAGGAGAAACGTTGAGCCCCGTTCCGGATTCAATCCCCACTATCAGTATCCCGGAGTTTAAATTGACGGAAACGGCTTTGTTATTCGAAAATTTACCTTCCGGAAAAGAAAGTAAAGGAGTTAAATCCATGGAATTTTTCGATTTGGGTTGGGGAAGCATCTTATATCGTACCACTCTTCCGGAAATAAGCGAGCCTTCCTCTTTAATCATCACAGAAGCGCACGACTGGACACAAGTATTCATTGACGAAAAAAAGGTTGCTACTCTCAGCCGAATGAAAGGAGAAGGCGAGGTATTGCTTCCTGCCGGAAAAGCAGGAAGTGTCTTGGATATTTTGGTAGAACCGATGGGACGGATGAATTTCGGAAAAGGAATTTACGATTGGAAAGGGATTACGGAAAAAGTAGAATTAAAAGCAGGCGAATCAATACAACTGCTTGAAAATTGGCAAGTATACGGTTTCCCGGCTGACTATTCTTTCATAAAAGATAAAAAATACGTTTCGAATCAATCAACCAAAGATCAACCCGCTTATTACAAAGGTTCCTTTGTATTGGAAAAAACGGGTGATACCTTTTTGGATATGAGAAAATGGAGCAAAGGAATGGTGTGGGTAAACGGACACGGCATCGGACGCTACTGGGAAATAGGTCCTCAACAAACATTATATGTCCCGGGATGTTGGCTCAAAGAAGGAGAAAATGAAATTATTATATTTGATTTGGCTTCCCCGACCGATCCGGCGGTATCCGGATTGCGGGAACCGATATTGGATATGTTAAGAGGGCATGGGGCTTACAGTCACCGTAAAATGGGAGAAAACTTGGATTTATCCGGAGAAACGGTTTTCTATGAAGGCTCTTTTAAACCCGGCAACGGATGGCAACACATCCCGTTCGGCAAGCAAGAAAAGATTCGTTATTTTTGCTTGGAAGCGTTGAACTCACATGGAGGGGATGATTATTCGGCAATAGCGGAATTGGAGTTATTGGGTGAGGACGGAAAACCGGTATCCCGTCAACATTGGAAAATAGTGTACGCCGATAGCGAAGAATTGAATGAAGCCAATAATACAGCAGGAAATGTTTTTGATCTTCAAGAGTCTACTTTCTGGCATACCAATTATACCACGACTAAAGCCAAGCATCCGCATCAGTTGGTAATCGATTTGGGTGAAGATAAAATAATAAGCGGTTTTTCTTATCTCCCACGCGCAGAAGCTAACCGAACGGGTATGATAAAAGACTATCGTATTTATATAAAACAAACACCATTTAAATTGTAAGCTTCAACGCTCATGAAACATCTTATTATATTTATTGCTGCCACGAGCCTACTGATCTCCGGTTGCAGCCAAAAAAAGAATAATTCCGCTCCGGAAGATACACCGGAAACATCATCGGTAATCACATCCGGTACCGAATGGACCGATACGGAAGGAAACCGGATCAATGCCCATGGAGGAGGAATATTATACCATAACGGTACTTATTACTGGTATGGAGAATACAAAGGAGATTCTACTTATTGGAACCCCAAAGTACCAAGTTGGGAATGTTACCGTACCGAAGCCGGCGGAGTGTCCTGTTATTCCTCGCAAAACCTGACGGATTGGAAATTCGAAGGAGTGGTATTAAAACCAAACCTCACCGATTCCCTGTCGGATCTGCATCCCTCCAATGTATTGGAGAGACCCAAAGTGATCTATAACGATCAAACGGGGAAATTCGTGATGTGGTTACACGTAGACAGCCATGATTATGCCAAAGCGGCCGCAGGGGTAGCCATCTGCGATACACCTGCCGGAGAATTCACTTATTTGGGTTCCATGCAGCCCAATGAAGCGATGAGCCGGGATATGACTCTTTTCAAAGACGAAGACGGCCGAGCCTACCATGTCTACTCTTCCGAACATAATGCCACCCTATATATCAGCTTGTTAACGGATGATTATTTGAAACCCTCCGGACGCTTCACTCGTAATTTTATTGATCAATCGAGAGAGGCTCCCGCCGTATTCAAGCAGAACGGAAAATATTATGTCCTTTCATCGGGATGTACCGGTTGGGATCCCAATCAAGCCGAGTACGCAGTGGCCGATTCAATGTTGGGAGAATGGACCGTAAAAGGAGATCCCTGTTCCGGGAAAGATGCCGATATCACCTTTTACGGACAAAGTACACATGTGTTTCCGATAGTCGGAAAAGATCTTTATATTGCGATGTTCGATAAATGGAATAAGACCGACCTCATTAATTCCCGTTATATTTGGTTACCGGTTACTTTTAAAGAAAACAATGAAATAGAAATTGCTTGGCAGGACGAATGGGATATTAATAAATTCACAGATAAATTACAGGACTAAATTCTGAATGGTATCCCCTCTCTCGTAAATACCGGAGGATACCAAACCCATAAAGGGAAAAAGTTAAAAAAACAGGAGATTGAAATGAAAGGGTGCATTAAAAAGTCGTAACTTTTGATGCGCCCTTTCTCCTGTTTTCCTCGCTGGGTCACCCAATTTGTATTTTGAAGATATTTAGTAATTCA
>DAIQOU010000370.1:0-5119 GCA_036787725.1 Bacteroidales bacterium | reverse complement strand
ACCGATTATTTATTTTTGATAATTAGATTCTAGTTTATATTTCTTATTTTGAAAAAACCATGGATTTATTAAATAATAAAACGGAACAAAAATCAAAAGAAGTAATCATGCAGCGGATGTTTAGTCATGCAGCTTCTTTTTGGGGAGTAAGGTCAATTGATGATTTAGATCCGTTGGTGATTCGCTTAATTGAGGCGTTAGCCAGCGAGTTATATACGGTTAATAATGAAATTTGTAACATGAATAACCGAATATTGGAATCGTTGGCAGGCGTTCTTACTCCAAGTATGCTGATAGCTCCTCGCCCTGCCCATTCTGTTGTACAGGCTACCCCATTCGAAAATTTTCTTTTTTTGGATAAACATACCATCCTTTTGGATAGGCATGTTCCGCAAGAAATGAAAAAGTTCGGTATGATTGATATCTCTTTTTTACCGGTGGGAAATGTTCGATTGATCTCGGGGAAAATAGATCGGTTGATTTGTGAACGCATGTTTTTTCAGATGGAAAGCGGCGGAAGAAAAAAACTGGCAGGAAGAGCCCATACATTGAACGAACAGATTAATAATACCGTTTGGATTCGTTTGGAGTTGCATCCTGAAATAGAATCAATGGAAAATATTTCTTTTTATATTGATTTTCCGACTTCCGATAATAAATATGAGAAATACAGTTTACTCCCTTATTCTAAATGGGAACTCTCGGGTGTGCCGTTGGAAATGTATTCCGGATTACCGGTATGGGAAGATGAAAATACTTCTAACGGTTCGTTCTTTTCAAGATATGACATATTGAATCAAACGGATGGTTTTGTCTCCGATTATTATCGAATGCAGTTTTTGACGGTGGGAAATAAACTCCATTTGTCGGATATTGCTAAAGAATCGTTTCCCGGAGAAGTTAAGGATTTATTTCCTGAAGAATTGACTGAATTGGAACCCGCTTATTGGCTAAAGGTAACTTTCCCTCCTCATATTTCAGCTGTCAATTTGCATGATTTAACGATTTGTATCAATGCATTTCCGGTAGCAAATAAAATATTGTATTCCGAGATCTGCAAATGCAATAACCTGACGGGAATAGTTCCTTTGAGAACCAAAGAAGGTGAAACTTTTTTGTCAGTAGAAAATGTTACCGATTCGAGCGGGAAAGAATACAAGTCCATCCCTTATTCTTCTTCACAAACCAAAGGGACGGGCGTATACAGTATTAAGCAGGGGGGAATGGAACGATTTGATGAGAGAAATGCTCGAGAATACATTGAAAGATTGATTGACTTGTTGCGGAGTGAATCGTCTGCTTTTTCTTCCATGGAAATGGATAACTTACGTAATATCATTACCGGATTGCAGACCGGGCTGATCGAATTGGAAAATAAATTAAATAACAGTACGATGACAAATGCCGAAATTCCGAGTTATTTGTTGTTAAGTACAGAAGATAAAGATGAGACGATCTTTGTGGATTATTATGCTACTTACTGTCATTTAGCGAATGGCTTGCGTTCCGGAAAAGTGTTAACTCCTTTGGCTGCAATTCCCTTATTAAAGAACTCTTGTTACTTGTTAAAAGCAACTTCGGGGGGAAAACCGGCTCCTAACAGTACCGGAAAATTAGATGCTTACCGTTATGCGCTTACGGCAAGAGATCAAATCTATACACATGAAGATGCAAAAAACTTTTGTTTGATGGAATTGGGAGAGAATGTGACAAAAGTGGAAGTTTGTCGGGGAATTACGGTTAGCCCGAGACCGAAAGAAGGTTTGGTGAGAACGATAGATATTTTTTTATTTCCCGGCCCCGGTTGTAAAGATACACTATTGGAAATGCAAACGGAATTGTTGATCATGCTGCATCGCAAGTCTCCCGATGCATTTAATTACAGGATAATTATAAAAGACTGATATAAAGAATCGTAAATTTTATAAATTAAAAAACAATGAAATCAACTGTTGCATTACTTACGGTCCATGGCTTAGGTTCCGGTCCGATAGATTTTGTTTCATTGGAATTGAAGCAATCTTACTATGATCATCATCGGGTAAAAATCGTACTCGATTTGAAAAATATAGGTGAAAACGTATTGGAAGCCCCGATGGACAAAACCTCTTTAATTCATACCAACATACAGATTGATATACAAGAAGGGGACGATAAAGGAAATGCTTACGGATTTATGGGGGTGATTACGGATGTGGAAATTGATTTGGATGCGGGAGATCACGGTTGGCTTTATATTTATGCGGCTTCTCCAACCATTGAATTGGAAAGGGGCCGGATGATGCAGACTTATTCGGATACAACATTGAAAAATATTTTTGATGAGACGACTAAAGGTACTCTTTATTTGAATAAAACCAATAAGCCTAACTATACCGCTCCGATCAAATTCTCTATGCAATATAAAGAGACCGATTGGCAATACTTGAAACGATTGGCTTGGATGTATGGAGAAAATCTGTTCTTTTCCGGCGACTCGTTGGTTTTTGGACAACATGATGAAAAACCGACTGTAAAGGTAACTTATGATGTGGAGTTAACAGAAGTTCGGATAGGAACTAAATTAAAAGCCAATACTTTCCAACAGTATTACCATGATGTTAATTTCGAGAAGAACCCCTATGAATTTTCGCTCAGTGAAGGAGGCACGTTTGCCGGCGGAGCAAGCGCCAAATCCGATGAATTGAATTTGATGCGTAAACCGGATATGCCTTTGGATGTTCCGGTAGAAGATCAAGCCGGATTACAACACATCACGGAAGTGCGCAAGAAACGTACATTCACGGACATGTATCATGTGACAGGAAAAACCAAATTATATCGGATGCGAATCGGGAGTCAATTGGAAATCGACTTCCATAAGAAAATGAATGTCTCCGACAGTTTGGGGACGTTACGAATTATCAATGTCAGACATGTCTTTGAGCAGAACGGAAAATATTGGAATGATTTTGAAGCAGTGAGTGCCAAACACGGAGTAGTGCCTTGTCCGGAAGTTGAAATTCCTTCGGCACAACCGCTTTCCGCTTTGGTCGTGGGGAATGAGCATCCGGAAGGCTACGGAAAGTTACAACTTCAGTTTGATTTTCAGACCAAAGCTTGCGATTATTGGTTTCCGATTGTGATGCCTCAAGGTTCGGGTCATTCTTCCATTGGAGAAGAAAAGAATGTGGGGTTCGTTTTTATCCCCGAGTTGCAAGAACGAATCATCGTGAATTTCTTTGACGGCAATCCTGAATTCCCGTTTGTGCACGGTTCGATGTATCATGGCAATAATGCGGAGAACCAAGGAGGAGGCCCGAATAATTATATTAAAACAATTATAACGAAGAGCGGTCATACGATAAGATTGGATGATACGAAAGGGAAGGAAAAGATACAGTTGTATGATAAGAAAGGGAATATAATTGAAGTTGATACAAAAGAAGATACAATCAATGTAACGGCTAATAGTACGATCAATATGACAGCCGTTGATATTAATATGATGGCTGCAAATGCAATTACCATGAATGCGGGTGTTGCTATTGATGGAAAAGCTGGAGCTTTGGCTTCATTTATTTCCGGTCTAAAGGGAGTATTTAGTGCAGGCTCCAATGTATCTGTAACCGCAGGAAAAACTCTTTCTACATCAGGAGGAAAAAATGCAAGCATGAAATCAGGATCTGGTTCTCAAATGACAATGAATGCGCAAGGAAATGCCACTTTGAAAGCTAAAAAGCAGGTTCAGATTGCTTCAAATAAAAAAATTGATATAGTGAGTAAAAAAGATACCGAAATTAAGTCCAATAAAACTAAAATGCTTTCAAAGGCAAAAACACAGATAACAGGACGAAAAGTAGATATCTCGTAAAATTATTTATATATTATGGGAGCGAAAGATTTTGTATTGGACGGTGCGACAATAAAATGCACTATGGGAGATAAATCAGCTAAGTTGAAAGTTACGATGAATACCAAATATTATACTCAGGGAAAGAAGTTGGCGACTGAGATGGATTGTACGAATTTAAATATGTTTCCTCCAATAGCTACTTTTGGAACTTGCAAACCTTATAAAGCAGTTCCTCCTCCCGGATGCTTATGTACTTTTATACCTACAGGTCCATGGAAAATGGCTCACGGAGGTGAGACTTTGATGGGTATGAAATTATTATTAAAAAAGTCGTTTCTTATTTGTCCGCGTGGAGGAGGTAAAATCTCTATTACTAAAACAAAACAGAAAACGTAAATTTTATGGGAGCAAATAAGAAAAAAAAAGTTAATAAAATCAGAATTCAACCTTGCAAAATATGCAAAAAAAATCATTTGCCAGATATTCAGATTGGTAACAGTGTCGGTGATGGAGGCGAATTAGCTATAAATATATCAAAAAATAAAGGTTATGGTATAAATGTAAAAAAATGCAAAGAGAATCATGATTTACGTTTACATGTAAAGAAAAAAAATAAAAAAGGAAAAGAATACGATGATTATCATTTACAAGCACATCATTTGATCTGTTCTGAATCAATGGATGATGGAGAAAAAGGAAATAATTGCTGGATGAGTTTATGTAATAATTTTGGTTATGATATAAATTGTTTTGAGAATGGAGTATTTTTGCCTTCTAGCCTAGAATCTGCATGTACTAATAGGGTACCTTTGCATCTTTCAAATCATGATGATACATTTGGAGCAGGTATTGGATCGAATTATGTACAGTCTGTAATTGATCTGATTGAACCTATAAAAGCAAACCCAAATTATTGTGATAAGCCTGAAAATTTCAAGAAAGAGTTAGATAAGATAAGTAAAAAAATATTTGGATATGTCAAAAGTTTTCAATGGACTATTACTGCAGATGGAAGAGATTATCAGGGCAAAATAGGATGTCTAAATTGTGATTCTTTTGTTTCAAAAAGATATAAAATATATGTCGAAAGGTTTAATATGACCGAACAAAATATAAATAATTTAGCAGAGGGAGATGTGTTGCAATTTCAAACAAAAGTATCTTCTTCTGCAAAAACACTTGGGTTATTTTGTAATTCAGCAGATCATAAATATCTTAAATATCGTCTTTTAATACCTTATCCTCTTGAAATTGGTAATTAATGTAATCTTAATCATAAAAAGC
>DAIQOU010000029.1:0-18847 GCA_036787725.1 Bacteroidales bacterium | reverse complement strand
AAAAAATAAAGAAGAAACGCTATTATTAATAATGTATAACATACATATGCCCACTTTGACAACCAAAAAGGAGGGCGTATGATTATTTGAAGATAATCTCCTGTTTCATTCCAAACTCCGTCATTATTGGATCCTTTTACCCGAAATATGTATTTGCCGTGCGGAAGATTGGAATAAGTTATCTCGCGCGCCTTTAAAATATGATTCCAATTTTCGTCCGCACCTTCCATCTTATACCTGTATTCATTCATTTCAGAAGCCACGTAGCTGAGCGAAGCAAAACTGACAGTAAATGATGATTGATTGTAGTTAAGTATTACAGGTTCTTTACTCGAAATATATTTTATTTCTTCTCCCTCATCATTCAGTAATTTAAAGTCGGTTATTGCTACGGGCGGAACATATTCATTTTTGTTAAAATCAGAAGGATGAAAAGATATCATACCCTTCACCGTACCAAAATACATACGTCCGTTTTTATCTTTATACCCCGATTTATAATTAAATTGATTGCTCGGAAGTCCGTTGTTACGAGTAAATAATCGGAGATTTTTTGTCTCCGGGTTAAACCGCATAAGTCCGGCATTACTGGAAAGCCAAAGATTACGGTCGTCATCTTCCAATATCATATAAATAACATCATTAACAAACCCGTCTTTGATGCCGTAATGAATAAACGTCTCGGTCTTATCGTCGAACATACAGATCCCTCTCGATTCGGAAGCAAACCACAAGCGTTTTTTACTGTCAACAAACATGCAAGTAATCTTATAATGACAAATACCATCTGAATTGTTTGAATCATATGCATAATGTGTATATTCATCTGATTCAGGATTATAACGATACGCTCCGTTGCTGTAAGTAGCAAACCAAATATTACCCCGGGCATCTTCAATAATATCCGATACGAAAAGATACTGTAACGGCATAAGATAAGTAAATTGTTCGGTACAACGGTCAAAGCGGAACGTACTGTTGGAAGTGCCCACCCAAATATTTCCGGAACTGTCTTTATACAGTGCAAATATGTCTTCATTAACAAGAGCACCCGGTTTATTGTCTTTTCGATAATGTTTCCATGTTTTATTCCTTTTATTATACACATTGATTCCATGACTAAATGTAGCTATCCACAATAAATCTCCGTCGGGCACTATATCGTGTACATTTTCATAATTCAATCCGGTATTGTTCTTTTCCGGCTTGAAATGTTCAAACCGATAAGTTTCGGGATCTAATTTACATAATCCGGCATCTTCGGTTCCGATCCAGATATTCCCCTCATCGTCTTCACAAATGCCGCTCACTCGTTCTCCGATTATTGAATTTTCATTACTGATGGGATAATCTTTCCAAAAATAAATGTAGTTCTTTTGATAATAACAAACCCCTCCAAAATAAGTACCGACCCATATTCCTCCCTCCCGGTCTTCATACATGGAATAAACAGCATTATCGGGAATGGAATAACCGTCATTCAAATTATGATATAAATGCGTAGTTGTTCCGACTACAGGATCGTGAATATACAATCCCGACTGTGTTCCTACCCAAACATTACCATCTGAAAAAAGGCCTATACTTCTTACATAGATCTCTTTTTCAATATGTTTTTCCATATTATAATGCGAGATAACCCCGGTCCGCTTATCCAGTATTTTTACTCCTTCGTCAAACGTGCCGATCAATAAATGGTTGCTATTGAGATTACAAACAGCAGACATTTGTTCCGTATTACCCGTTGTTCTGTAAATTTGCTGGGGATGTTCGGCCAAATTATTATCCCGGATATTATATCGATAGATACCCCCCCTGAGTGTACTGACCCATACATCATTATTATCGATGGATAAGGCCCATACCTGTGCATGTCCACCCGGAGCCAACCTCAATTCTTTTGTATGAAGTATGTAACAGAATAATTTCCCGGCTGCAATCCATATATTGCCATTCTTATCAACTTTCATATCTGTTACCCAATGATTAATACCCTCCCCGTCGGCAGAACAAATCTCAAACAGAGAAAAACGCTCGGTTTCCGTATCCAATATATAAATCCCTTTTTCCGTTCCGACCCAAATAGTGCCATCCGATTGTTCTAAGAGCGACCAAATAGTATTGTTTCCCAAACTGCTCGGGTTGTCTATTTCATTTTTAAATATCTTTATCTTGTTGCCATCATAACGATTTAACCCGTCTTTAGTTCCAAACCACATAAATCCTTTCCGATCCTGCAGAATGGAAAGTACCGCATTTTGAGATAAGCCGCTCTCGGTATCTAAACTCCGAAAAGAATAATCTGATTTCTTTATCACTTTCGTATAAACCGGTTCAAAAGAAAAAACAATAATAATCACAGTAAACAACAGTTTTTTCATTCTATTGATATTTAGTACTAAAATAGTTATAAATCCGTTTACTCGAAAATAAACAATTGACTCGTTTGAGTCAAACAATAGCTCATTTGAGTCAAACCGCATATTGACCGGAGATTTTTATTATTTGATCAGATTGCATCCATGCATTAGCCCGGTATCCTTTTTCTTTGTTCTTGATAAAACACCTGCATATTTCTTTAATTAATCTACTAAAAAATTACATCATGAAAAACTAACTAAATTATCATAACATGGCATTATGTAAGAATACAAATTGTGAGAAAACAAAAGGTTATTATACCCTAAAAATTATCAAATCTAATCAAATGAGTACAATAAAAAACTACAAGAGTACAATTATTCCTTTACTCTTCATTGCGGCACTGTTCTTTATCGGATCCGGCACTTTATATGCCGGGACAAACGAAGCCTCTCAAACATTCACCGTAACCGGTGCCGTAAGCGATGAAACAGGCGAGCCGCTGATCGGGGTCAACGTCAGAGAAAAAGGTAGGGACAATGGTACAATTACCGATTTGGACGGCCGCTTTTCTTTGCAAGTAGCCTCCGGAAATTCGATTTTGCTTTTCACTTATGTGGGATATAAAGAAGAAGAAATCAGACCGGGAAATACACGCAATCTCAATATAATAATGAAAGAAGATGTCGGTATGCTCGATGAAGTGGTAGTCGTAGGTTACGGTACCAAACGCAAAGGAGGTGTAAGTGCTGCAGTCTCTACCGTCGGCAGCAAAGACATCGCCCGTTCCAAAGCAACCACTACTTCCGGAGCCATTGTAGGTAAACTGGCGGGAATAACCGCTCGCCAGAAATCGGGAGCACCGGGATCTACTACCAATATCCAAATTCGTAACATGGGTACACCACTCTATGTTATTGACGGAATCATCGCAGATGAAGGATCTTTCAACCACCTGGATATTAACGACATAGACAACATCTCTATCCTCAAAGACGGTGCTTCCGCCATCTATGGAGTAAAGGCCGCAAATGGGGTAATTTTGGTAACAACCAAATCAGGCAGAACCAATACCAAACCGACCATCAACATTAACACTTACCTCGGGTGGCAACAATGGACCACTTATCCGGAGTTGATGAATGCCTACGAATACAATTATGCACAAGCCATGCAGAGAGTAAATCGAGGCATTATGAACCCCAATGATATTGAACGAACAAAACAAGAGTTGGAAAAATGGAAAGCAGGCACTTATAATCCCGCAACAGGTGAAGATTATCGCAGTTTTGACTGGAAAGATGCGTATGTAAACGATGCAGCTCCGCAACAATATATTAATGCCAATATTTCGGGAGGAGGAGAAAAAACACAATATTATTTGTCTATCTCCCACGTTAATCAGGATGCGGTTTTCAAAGATTACAATTTTAATCGTACCAACCTGCAAGCCAATTTTAATATGGAAGTGAGTAAACATTTCAAAGTCGGCTACCAAATGTCGGGTAAAATAGAAGATTCGACCGGGCCTTCTCTTCCTCGTATCGATGAAGCACAAGGTGACTATCAGCTTATCCGGAACTCACTTTTCGCGTTGTTGCCCACCATGCGCCCTTTTGCCAACGACAACCCTTTGTATCCAAACTTCCTCGAAGTACATGACGGACGTAACATGGCCACCTTTGATAAAGCACATGCAGGTTCTTACGATTCAAAATGGCGTACTATTCGCAACAATATCAACTTAGAATATAAATTTCCACTAAAAGGATTAAAAGCAAATGCTCTTTTTTCGCATTTTTATGCGAACAATATCAATAATCGTGACGAAAAAGATTGGAAAGAATATACTTATTTACCGGATACCGACACTTATATCGAACGGTACGACCGCACCAATGCCGGCAAAACAAAACTGGCTCGGGCCAGAGAAAATGTGCAGGATATTACCGGACAATTCCTCTTAAACTACGATAATACATTTAACAAACACCATATTACCGGCACTGCCGGTTTTGAATTCTACCAACGGGAAAGAAATTACCTGTCCATTACGCAAGCGCCGCGTGAAAATCTGCATATCGGACTGATCGGTACCAGCGAAAATAATCAGGTAGTCGAACAAGACGGTACCTATTCAACAGCCAGTTTTGTTTTTCGCGCCGGCTACAGTTACGAAGAACGTTATATTATTGATTTTGCCGGACGTTATGATGGTTCTTGGAAATTCCCGAAAGGAAATCGTTGGGGATTCTTCCCTTCCGTATCCGGTGCATGGCGTATCTCGGAAGAAGCTTTCTTTAAAAATACGGGTGTATCCGGATGGTTATCAAATCTCAAACTGAGAGTATCTTACGGAGAAATGGGAGACGATAATTTGGGTGATCTTTATAGTGATTTTGCTTATCTCCCGGGATATCTATATAACAGCGGAAGCAGTAATATGCAGGCAGATCCGTTTAAGAACGGAGACAATAAAAATGTAATCGGTTCGGGAGTAAAAGGAATTCCCATTACAGATCTCAGTTGGATGACTACCTCCATACTGGATATCGGTATCGATTTGGGATTCCTCGACAATAAACTAAGTGTAGAAGTGGATGTATTTAAACGGAAAAGAGATGGTATAGCCGCTCGCCCGGACGATATTATCTTCCCTTTGGAAAGCGGCATCAGTGCAGTACCGAAAAACCTCAATTCAGACTCAAACATGGGTATCGACGGTTTTATCAAATGGACCGACAAAGTGGGTGATTTTAACTATTTCTTAGGAGCTAATGCTACACTTGCCCGACGTAAATTCGGGAAAAGACATGGGGAACAATTTTTCAATGCCATTGATCGTTATTGGTGGAGTACCAGCGACAGGTGGTCAAATATGGTAAACGGAAACGTATGGATGTATGAAGTAATCGGAAGATTTCAGACCCAAGAAGAAATCGATAATTATCCGGTAAACATCGACGGACAAAACAATAAAAACCTTCTTCCGGGCGACTTGATATTTAAAGATGTAAACGGGGATGGTATAATAAACGATTACGACAGAAGACCTCTCGGTTACGCCGGAGGTGATTGGCCATGGGAAGAAAACGGAGGACAAGGAAATAAAAATCCGTTACTTTCTTTGGGTATCAACTTGGGATTTGATTGGAAAGGCATTGACTTGGCAGCCGATTTTGCCGGCGGATTTATGAATACCTATGTCCCGGACTGGTTTTCCATTTGGGGAAGCGGAACTCATCACGTAGCCAACGGATTTAGATATAACACATTGGATGTATGGAAGCATGAAGATATTTTTGATCCTAAATCTCCGTGGGTAGCAGGAAAGTTCCCGGCATTCAGAGGAATGGATAATCCGTCTACTTGGCGTGTCAACAACTTCTATAACAAAAATGTTAAGTATATGCGTTTACGCAATCTGGTAGTAGGCTATACCTTACCAACTCAATGGACTCAAAAAGCATCCATCACAAAACTGCGCTTTTACTTCGAAGGAACCAATCTTTTCTCATTCGATAATATGAAAGATTACGGAATAGACCCGGAAGTGTCGGGAGTACAAGGAGCCGACTATCCTCAACATCGAATTTATACTATTGGCCTTAATTTAACCTTTTAATAAGTATACAAAAATGAAGAAAATTAATATATTATTCGCAATTCTCATTATTCTATGTACTTCATGTGAAGACTGGCTTGACCAGGAAGACAGCAGAGCCTTACCGGAGGATCAGGTTTATTCTTCGATAGATGCCATAAGCGGAGTTGCCGCCAACCTTTACTCTCGGTTACGGTACGAACAAGACTTTGGATTCGACTATGACCCGTATGGAGATCGAGTCAATACAGGACATGACCTAAACGACCTTTGCCGATGGGATGAAGCATCCAACAACAGCGCCTATTGGGATTGGGCATTCAACGTAAATCGTGACTATCGCAATTATTACGATTACGGATTGGTACGTGACATCAATATCCACATCGATGCTTTAAAACAAACAAGTGCCGGACCGAATATCACAGAGGAACAACGAAAGTATTTTTTGGGTGAAGCACGTTACATGCGAGCATTTGTATATTTTACAATGGTATCCCGTATGGGTGGAGTGCCCATTATTGAGGAAGTTTTTGAATATACCGAGCATCCGCTTGAATTGGCACGCCCCCGCAATAAAGAAGCGGAAGTTTATGATTTCATTGTCAATGAATTGGATGCCGTATTCAACGATCTCGACATAGTGAGCGCCAACATAAAAACACGGGCGACCAAAGGAAGTGCACTTGCACTGAAATGTCGGGCGATGCTTTATGCAGGAACAATAGCCTATAATTACGAAAAAAATGCGGCCAAAAACCTCATCCTTCCGAGCGGCGCTACCGGAATAGAAAAAAGCAGGGCAAACGAATATTTCCAAAAATGTATAGACGCATATTTGGAATTGAAGAAGAACGGAAATTACTCGCTTTATAAAGCAAGTTCCGATTATGCTAAAAATTATGCCGATCTCTTTTTAAGTTGCAAAAATAATTCGGAAATCATTTTCTGTCGTGATTATGACGGTATTCTATTCAAAAACAGTTATACCCACCACAACATTTGCGCTCAATTACGACCTGCACTAAAAACGGGATGTATTATGAATCCTTCATTCAATCAGGTAGGTGCTTATGAAATATATTCCACTCGCAAGATGGAAAGCATCAATCCCTACAACGGTCCTTTACAAATGGAATCTATGGCTGATGGAATTTCTACACACAGCTACAAAATATACGACAATCCGGAAGATATATTCGCCGATCGTGATCCCCGCTTAGCCGGAAGTATTCTTCACCCGGGTTCCTCTTTCCGGGGGCTGGAGTTGGATTTTCAAGCAGGCTTGGCTATAAAAACGGCAGAAGGGTATGAGTTTAAGACCATTGATGCGATCGAAAACATCAATGTGGTTGAAAAAAACACCTATAACAGCGAACGCATTACCGGAATAGAAGGACCGCACCGTTCAAGCACCTACGTCTCCCATTCCGGATTTTTGGTACGAAAGTTTATGGATCTTGATTCTCAAAGTGAAGCCGAGGGAGCAAGCAGCGTTCCCTATATTGTTTTCCGGTATGGAGAAGTATTGCTTAATGCCGCAGAAGCTGCATTCTACCTTTCAGAAAACGGAGTGGCAAGTTATAACGGAAGAAACACAAGAGAACTGGCGTTGGAATGCATGAATGAAATAAGGGAACGCGCCGGAGGAGAAACATTTAAAATCATTCCTTCCGAACTTACTTTCGAACGGATCATGAATGAACGTCGGGTAGAATTGGCTTTTGAAGACCATCGTTACAACGATCTGAAACGTTGGAGGTTGGCTGATCAACTATGGGCCTATGACCAAACCAACCAAACAGCTATTGTAAAAGGGTTATGGCCTTATAAAATATACGCTCCCGGCGATGAGAATCACGGAAAATGGATTTACCGCCAAGTACGTCTCGAACACCGCGGATCCACTTCCCGACCGGGAGAACCCTTAAATTTCGATGTAACCATGTACTACGCTACTTATCCGATGAACGAAGGAAATCCGTATATTGAAAAGAATCCCAATCATTAAAAAAAACAAAAATGATGGATCTGTAAGCAAAAATTGCACTCAACATCAATTTAAAATAAAAAAGAACATATGAAAAAAATAATTTATATCAGCTTTGTATTTATTACTGTTCTATTTGCTTCGTGCGAATACGACAATTATGATGCTCCCTCCCTGGAATTCAAAGGAAAACTTACCTATAATGGAGAAAACTTCCTTTTTGACGGGAACAGAGGCTTATTAAAAGTATATCAAAGCGGCTTTGGGAAACAAGACAACGGAACGGAGATCCGAATAGATAATAACGGCGAATTTAAGCAGTTGCTTTACGCCGGCAATTACAGACTGACCCCGGACAATCGTCGTTATCCGTTTGAATTTAAAGACTTCAAACCGCAAGCGGTCGGATATGACAGCATGCATATCGACCTCAAAAAAAATATTGAAATAAATTTTGCCGTTATTCCGTATTACACACTGAATAATTTTACAACCACGCTTGAAGGTGAAAACATGGTAATGCGTTTCAGGGTATCAAAAGTGTCGGGAACCGACCGACCGGCTCCAAAAATTATCAGGGCAAGATGCTACGTAGGAACATCGGTTATCGTGAACAGTTGGAATCAGTGTACAACGGCCATTAATGTAGAGATTTCGGAACAAGGAGAGATCGAGATTGCCATTCCCGTAAGTGAATACCGTTCCAAATATGTAAACAATTTTCGAACGTATGCTTTCTGTAGGGCAGCCATTGAGTTGGAAAATATTCCCGATTATTACCTTTTCACGGAAATAAAAAAGTTGGAAGGCATTCCCGAATAAAGTATTTTAATTCAACTATATATTAACAAATTACTCATATGAAAAAAGTCAATCTTATCATATACTTCTCCATTTCATTAATCCTTTTTTTTGCTTGTCAAAATAAAAAAGGGCAAGACGAAGGGAAGGTTGTTTCCTCGACTTATACCAATCCGTTACTCCCTTTCGGTCCCGATCCATGGGCGCTCTGGTACAATGAAGCCTATTACTATATGCATACCTTACAAGACAGTCTGGTATTATGGACCACTCCGGACATTACGGATCTGCCCAATGCCAAGAAAAAAACCATCTGGATACCCACCGATCCCTCAAACTCAAAAAACCTGTGGGCACCGGAAATTCATAATATTGATGGAAAATGGTATGTATATTATGCTGCCGACGACGGAAATACAGACAATCATCAGCTGTATGTATTAGAAAATACGGCTGCAAATCCTTTTGAAGGAGAATTCATAATGAAAGGACGTATCAGCACCGATCCCGACAATAATTGGGCAATAGACGGTTCTGTTTTTGAACATAAAGGAAATTGGTACATGGTATGGTCGGGATGGCAAACCCGCCGGGTAGACACCGAAACTCAGTGTATTTATATCGCTCGCCTTGAAAATCCTTGGACATTGGGTTCGGAAAGGGTGCTTATTTCACAACCCGAACTGGAATGGGAACGCCACTGGAAAAATGAAGAAGGTTGGAATCCTCCTTATATTGTATATGTAAATGAAGGACCGCAACCATTGAAAAGTCCGAAGGGAAAATACATTCATATCGTATATTCGGCAAGCGGAGTATGGACACCGCATTACCAACTGGGATTACTCACTGCAAAAACGGATGCTGATCTGTTGGATCCCGCTTCATGGAAGAAATCGCCTGAATCTATATTCAGACAATCGCCCGAAAACGGAGTTTACGGAACCGGACACAACAGTTTCTTCAAATCCCCTGACGGAACGGAAGATTATATCCTTTATCATGCCCGCGACACACAGGTCGATCCGCCCGAAAAAGGAGATACCCGCTCACCACGTGCTCAAAAGATTGATTGGAATGAAAACGATTATCCCCTCCCGGGAATCCCGTTACCTTCTGCTACAAAACTTCCAAAACCTTCAGGAACAAGGTTAATAAATAAATAAAAGGATATGGGTTCTATTCTAAATAGTTATATTTACATGATTTATAAATTCACATACCACTACAAAGGAAAACACTAACTTTAAATAGGTATACACATGACAAAAAGAGAAGTTATAAAACAGGTACTCGACGGACAAAGGCCTCCTTATGTACCATGGTCATTCAAATTTACGCAAGAACCGAAAGAAGCTCTTGAAAAGTATTATGGGGTAACCGATCTGGATCCTGTACTGGGTAATCATATACTGCAATTAGGCAGTGATATCGGTTTCTTCGAATACCTGGGAGATAATCTTTTCCGTGATGTTTTCGGCGTAGTATGGGACAGAAGTATCGATAAAGATATCGGAGATGTAACCGGTATCGTTCTTCCCGAGCCCACCATAAAAAATTACACTTTTCCCAATCCGCTGGATCCGCGCTTCTTCGCCAACATTGAACCTGAAATAGCAGCCAAGCCCGATATGTTTCGCTGTTTTCAAATCGGTTTCTCTTTATACGAACGGGCATGGACCATGCGAGGCATGGAAAACTTGCTGATGGACTTTGTTCTTAACCCTCAATTTGTACACGATCTGCTGGATGCTATCTGTGATTATAACTTGGCACAGGTAGATGAAGCACTCAAATACGATATTGACGCTGTTTATTTCGGAGACGACTGGGGACAGCAAAAAGGGCTTATCATGGGATATGATATTTGGAAAGAATTTATCTATCCTCGTCTCAAACGGATGTACGGGCATGTTCGAGCTGCGGGAAAATACGTAATGATACACAGCTGTGGGGATGTGGACGAGTTATTTGATGATTTGGTAGAGATCGGCCTTAATTCGTTCAACCCTTTCCAACCCGAAGTAATGGATGTTTACGATATCTTACCTCGCTACCGGGGAAGGTTGGCTTTCCACGGGGGATTATCCATGCAAAAAATCCTTCCTTTCGGGACTAAAGAAGAAGTGATTGAAGAATCCAAACGCTTATTGGAATTAGGTAAAGAAGGCGGATATATATTCTCTCCTTCTCACTCCGTCGAAGGAGATACCCCGTTTGAAAACATGTTGGCATTCATTGAAGTTGCTCAAAACCAATTAAAATAAAAATATCATGACTGATTTATCAACATTAAAAGAAGCTATTATAGCGGGCAAACTGGAAGATGCTACCGCTATTACGAACCAAGCCCTAGGCGAAGGAACAGACCCTCAAGAAATCATCAATCAATATTTGGTAAAAGGAATGGAAGAAATAGGAATCCGTTTTGAAGAAGGCAAAGCATTTGTTCCGAATCTTTTGCTCGCAGCCCGTGCTATGAAAGGATGCTTGGAAATATTAAAGCCGTTGTTGAAAGACGCTTCCGATATATCATTGGGCAAAGTGGTTATCGGAACGGTAAAAGGCGACTTACATGATATCGGTAAAAATCTGGTTGCTTCCATGCTGGAAGGTTGCGGATTTGAAGTGATCAATTTGGGAGTGGATATTTCCGACCGGCGGTTTGCGGACGCCGTAAAAGAACACAATCCGCAAATCGTATGTCTTTCAGCTCTTCTTACCACTACCATGAATTACATGAAAGACATCATTGACATGTTGGATGCCGAAGGTTTACGTCGAAAAGTAAAAGTAATGGTAGGAGGTGCTCCCGTAAATGAAGCTTTTGCTATGCAAATCGGCGCAGACGGTTACAGTTCCAATGCCAATGGAGCCGTAGTATTGGCAAAAAAAGTTTTACAAGTATAATTTCAATGGTTAAGCAACAGCGGCCCGCTTTTGAATCACTTTCCCTCCCTGAAGAAGAAATATTTTTGGCGTTGGGTTATGGAGGAACGATTCCGGACAGTCACATACTCACTCTTATTAACGAAGTCCTTTCCGAAGTTTCCCGGATAAGTATTCCCCGTTATATATATCGGGTAGAGAAAGCCGGCATTTCGGAGAGAAACCGGATAAAAGTCAATGACCTTGTCTTTTCTCCGGGAGGAATCATCCTCTCTTATTTACCGGGAATGAGCCATGTATGCATCTTTGCAGCTACTGCCGGAAAAGAATATGAAACTTACTTGCGTAACTTACGTAAGGAAGGAGATATTGTAAAAGAATTTGTGGCGGATGCGATTGGAAGTGTTATTGCGGAAGCATGTGTTGTCGAAATCGGGAAAGAATTAAACGCATATAAAGAATTCAAGCACAGTTTTCCTTACAGTCCGGGTTATTGCGGGTGGGACATACGCGAGCAAAAAAAACTTTTCTCGCTTTTCCCGGAGGAGCCTTGCGGCATTCATCTGTCAGAGTCGTGTTTGATGACTCCCGTCAAATCGGTCAGCGGGTTTATCGGATTAGGAGAAGAACTGAAACCCCAACCCTACCGCTGCGAAATATGCAATAATATACACTGTTATAAAAGAAAGGAAAGAAAAAATGATAAACATGAAAAAGTGGGCTCGGGACATTAAAGAGAATTCTGCCCGCATAGCCGTCCCCATTATGACCCATCCGGGAATAGAACTTTGCAATCATACGGTAGAAGAAGCTGTGCGCAACGGTGAAGTACATGCCAAAGCCATTGTGAAGTTAAATGAGGTTTATCCTGCTGCAGCATCTACCGTTATTATGGATTTAACAGTAGAAGCCGAAGCTTTTGGAGCAGAAATTCTGTTTGTAGAAAACGAAGTACCTAATGTTACCGGTCGATTGGTTTCGGATTATGCTTCGGTAGAAGCACTGGAGGTACCTTCTCTTAGTACGGGACGTGTACAGGAATACCTGAAAGCCAATAAACTGTCGGCCGGTAATATTACGGATAAACCGGTATTCGGCGGTTGCATCGGCCCTTTTTCATTAGCCGGACGATTGTTTGATATGTCTGAAATGATGATGGCCATTTACACCGAACCGGACACCATTCGTCTGTTACTCGAAAAATGTACTGCGTTCATTACCGAATACATTCGTGCCATTAAAGATGCCGGAGTAAACGGCATTATCATCGCCGAACCGGCAGCCGGCCTGGTTTCCAATGAAGACTGTTCCGAATATTCTTCCGTTTATATTAAAAGGATAGTGGAAGAATTGCAAGACGACCGGTTTATGATTGTATTGCATAATTGCGGCAACACGGGGCATTGTACTCCGGCGATGATCGAAACAGGTGCAGCAGCCCTGCATTTCGGAAACAAAATCGATATGAGACAAGCTTTGGAAAACACTCCTTCCGAAATCATTGTGATGGGTAACCTCGATCCCGTAGGCATCCTGAAACAAGAAACTCCGGAAAAAGTAAAACAAGAAACAGAAGAATTGCTGCAAAAAACTGTCGGTTGGAATAACTTCGTTCTTTCTACGGGGTGCGATGTTCCTCCACATATTCCCATGAAAAATATAGAGGCATTCTATGCCGCATTAAATGAATTTAATAATAAATAGATCCTACCTGCCATGAAAAAGATAATCACTGTAATATTTACATTCTTCATCACTTTTTCTTCTTTTGCACAAGGTCAACGTTGGTCGGCCGAAAAAGCCAACAATTGGTATAAACAATTCTCTTGGCTGAACGGAATAAATTATATTCCGGCGAATGCAATCAATTATACCGCTATGTTGGACAAAACGAATTTCTCACCCGATATTATTGAAAAAGAGATGGCCTTGGCTCAATCCATCGGAATGAATTGCGCACGGGTAGTACTTCAACATGCAGTTTATGAAGATGATCCGGCTTATTTTCTTTTTGCATTGGATAAGTTTTTGGAAATCTGCGATAAATACGGTGTAAAAGTAATGCCTTGTTTCTTCGATGATTGTGCGTTTGGTGTCAATACCGATCCGAAAGTCGGTATGCAACCCGAGCCCTATGAGGGCTGGTATGCTTGGGCCTGGTCTCCTTCTCCCGGATATACATTGGTAGTGGACGCTCGTCAACACTACAAATTGGAAAGATATGTCAAAGAGGTGATGAATCGTTTTAAGAATGACGAACGCATCTTTGTGTGGGACTTATATAACGAGCCTACCAATATGCCGCATGGAGTCTACAGCCTCCCGTTGGTAGAGAAAGTATTTTCCTGGGCCCGTGAAATCAATCCGGTACAACCTCTCACTATCGGAGTATGGAATGAACATAAAGAATTGAACGAATTTATATTGGCCAATTCGGACATCATAACTTTTCATTTCTACAATACAAAGGAAACAACTGAAGCCCGAATGAAAGAACTTCTTGCATTAGGGCGTCCTCTTATCTGTACGGAATGGATGAACCGTGTGGCGAAATCGTATGTAGAAGAAATCATGCCCGTATTTAAGGCCCATAATGTAGGCAGCATGCTATGGGGACTGGTTAACGGTAAAACACAAACTCATCTGCCTTGGGGACACCGTCCGGAAAAACTTCCTTATTCCGGAGAATGGCAGCACGATTTATATCATGGCGACTTTACTCCTTACAGTCAAAAAGAGATTGATCTGATTAAAAAGCTAAACGGTATTAAGTAACAATGAAAAAATCCTGATGTTTGCAATTATCGTTACAAGCTGTTTTCAGATAAAAGCGCAAGCCTCTTTCAAGAATCCGATTTTTCCCGGATTTTACCCCGACCCTTCTATTTGTCGTGTCGGGGACCATTATTATCCGGTCAATTCCTCCTTCGAGCAGTTTCGGAACACTCCCGTATTTCGCTGCAAAGGCTCGGTAAACCGAGAACGAATTTAGAGACCGAATATGCATACAAGAATTGGATCTGAATACAGGAAATTTTATTGGAGGAAAACATATAATTATAAACGGATATGCTGTCATCAGCCCCTTTGCCAAAGCTCCGCATAGTTATAAAATAAAGGGGAAATAAAAGTAAAAGCATAAAAGTACGAATGGAGGAGCCAACACGCGCACTCGAGTTCCTCGGGACTTGAGTGCAATCAGCAATAAAAAGTGATAAAAAAACAAAAATAATAATAGACTTTATATTGAATACAAACTTTAATAATTAATTCTATGAACACATATGCCTCCCCAAAACAAGTAAATTACTTGATCCCTTTCATTACTTTGGTCATTCTTTTTTTCTTTGTAGGCTTCCTGACCACCGCCAACGGACAATTTCAAGGTCCTCTGAAAGCAGCCTTTCTGAGCGGTGCCGGTGACCTGAAAAATACTTTTGCCACGTTGATTTCTTTTTCCTGGTTTATGGCTTACCCGCTTACCGGCGGATTAGCTTCTTCATGGGTTAACAAATACGGATATAAACGTACCCTTCTTCAGGGATTAGTGATCCTTATACTCGGGCTCGGAATATTTTGGAGTTCTTCCCGGTACACCGTCCAATTTCCCGAATCATCGGTTCAAATCGCTTCCGCAACCATTCCGACAGGCTATTTTATTTTTTTGTTGGGATCGTTTGTGGTAGGGGCAGCCGCTACCATCCTGCAAGTGGTTATCAATCCCTACCTGAGCTCATGTGACGTAAAAGGTACGCAACCTGTACAACGGATGAGTATCGGAGGTTCTTCCAATTCCATCGGGACTACGGTTGCACCATTCTTTGTTACCGGCATTGTGTTTGGCGGAGCAGTCATGGAAGACGTCCAAGTAAGCCAACTGCAAGTGCCGTTTATTTGTCTGATGGGAGTAATCGCATTGGTAACAATTGTTTTATCCCGTATGTCGTTACCGGATATTCAAGGTACCCGTACGGAAGGAGGAGAAAAGTTGGAAAGAAGTATCTGGTCATTCAGGCACCTCACACTCGGGGTAATAGCCATCTTCTTCTATGTAGGAGTGGAAGTGTGTATAGGTGCCAATATCAATCTCTATGCCGGGCAATTAGGCAAAGCGGATGTAACCTTAATGGCCACTCTCTACTGGGGAGGTATGTTGGTAGGAAGATTAATTTCCGGTTCACTCAATAAAATATCTGCAGCGGTTCAACTTTCATTTACGGCACTGATTGCTACTTTGTTGGTTATGGCGGCCATGTTAATCAATGAACCATGGCTGCTGGTAGCTGTCGGGTTATTCCATTCTGTAATGTGGGGAGCCATTTTTGCTTTATCGGTCAATAAGTTGGGAAAATATACTTCTATTGCTTCCGGGGTATTCATGATCGGGGTAATCGGTGGCGCTTTAATGCCCCTCCTGCAAGGAATGATGGCGGATACACTGGAAGGTGTTTGGCGGTGGACATGGGTTATCGTGTTGGTAGGGGAAATTTATATATTATATTACGGATTATCGGGTTGTAAAGTAAGGAAATCCGATCAAATGGAGGATGCCCGATGAACAAAATAATCAGAAGAGTTATCACCTTAATTCCGGCACTTTTCTGCTTGGGAACACTGAATGCACAATCAATAGAGCCGGCCCGGAAAACCATCATCCGGGCCAAGCCCTTCGATAGCAAAGCCGTGAAGTTGAAAGACGGAATGTACAAACAAGCCTTAGATTTAAACTACCGGTATCTGCTGGATTTCAATACACTTCAATTGGTTTATAATTTCAGAGCCAATGCGGGCCTTCCCAATACAGTCGAACCGTTAACCGGATGGGAAAATCCCGGGAGTGAAGTGCGAGGACATTTCACCGGGCATTTTCTTTCTGCCCTGAGTTTAATGTACTCGGCTACGAGTGATGAACAATTGAAACTAAAAGCAGACACCCTGATTCGGGAATTGGGAATCGTTCAACAAGCATTGGGCCCCTCGGGCTACCTGAGCGCATTCCCCGAATCGTTTATCGACCGGGTCGAAGCCGGTGAACCGGTATGGGCCCCTTATTACACCCTACATAAGATTTATGCCGGAATGTTGGATGCATATACTCACCTCGGAAATAAAGAAGCCTTGGAAATTGTAAGTAAAATGGGCGATTGGGCCTACGAACGAAATCACCGACTAACGTATGAAGGCCGCGAAAAGAACCTGAGTTTCGAACATGGGGGAATGGGAGAATCCCTTTGGAACCTATATACCATAACAGGGGAAGAGAAACACCGTATGGCTGCTCTCTACTTTCATCAGGATGCGTTCCTGGATCCATTGAAGAATTATACGGATAAGCTTACGGGACTTCATGCCAATACACAATTCCCCAAAATATTGGCTGCAACCCGCCAATACGAACTGACCGGCGATCCGGTATATAAAAATCTGTGCATTTATTTCTGGGAGCAACTGGTACATGCCCGAAGTTATGTAACCGGAGGTAACAGCCATTACGAACATTTCATGTCGGACCCTTGGAAGTTGGCCGATATGCTGGGACCCAACGACCACGAAAGCTGCAACACCCATAATATGATGAAAATAACCGATCATCTGTTTTCTTGGGAACCCAAAGCAGCCTATGCGGATTATTATGAAAGAGCACTGATCAATGGAATCATGGGAACCCAACATCCGGAAGTAGCGGGTACCACCATGTACTACATACCCATGCGCCCGGGAATGTTCCGTGCCTATTCCGAACCCTCCGATTCTTATTTTTGTTGCAGCGGCACGGGAATCGAAACATTCTCCAAACTCAATACCGGTATTTATTTTCATCAAAAAAATAAACTATGGGTCAATCAGTTCATCGCTTCCGAGCTTAGTTGGAAAGAACAAGGAATCACCTTGATACAAGAAACCCGTTTCCCGGAAGAAGACCGTACGGTACTGACTTTCAAGACACAACATCCTGTAGAACTGGAAGTTAATTTGCGCGTTCCCTATTGGGCTACCCGGGGCTGTGTTATTAAACTGAACGGTAAAAAATTGGAAACAGGATCCTCTCCGGGAAGCTATATATCCTTAACACGAACATGGAAATCGGAGGATAAAATAGAATTCACCCTTCCTATGAGCCTGCATACTTGGACAATGCCCGACAACCCGAGACGCACAGCCTTCCTATACGGCCCGACGGTACTGGCCGTAGCTTTAGGCAAGGAAGGGATGAATGACAGAATGCTCCGGGGAATCGGACACGATTGCTATCAGGCAAACCGGGAAAGAGCCACTATTGACGTTCCGGCCATCGTTACCGACCAAACCGATTGGCTCCGTCGGATAGAAGCTGTTCCGGATAATCCGTTAACATTCAGAACGAACGGGTTGGGAGTGCCGAACGATTTTATCCTCAAACCTTTCTATAAAATACACGGGGAACGTTATTCCCTCTATACGGATGTTTACTCCCCGGAAGGATGGCAACGGTTTGTGAAACGGTATCGTCAATTTCCCGAAGGCATTTATGATCGTATTGTAATGGATGACTCCGTTTCCATGTACGACCATAACTTTCAAGTCTTTTACTTGGAAAAAGGGAATATCGCCGGCAAAGGATGGGTACGATCGAAATCGGATTTCCGTTTTGATATGCGTATCCCGGAGGACAAACCGGTAAAACTGCGAACCGTATATTATGGAGATGAAACCAATACCCGTTTTATCATGCGAGTCGATGGAGTTCCTTTTGATATTCCCCCTGTAACCCAAAAGACGGAGAACGACTTCTTCCACTGCGAATACAGCCTGCCTTTCGAACTCACAAAAGGAAAAAAACGCATCTCCATCGGATATGCCGTTCCGCACAGGCAAGAATTGGAAGTAGGAGCTACCACCGTAGAACAGAAACATTTTGAATACATTACGCCTAAATTATTTGAGGCGGAAATAGTGACTCTTAAAACTAGGAACCAGGAGTTAGAAACCAGGAATAAAAAAGATAAAAAGTACGAGTAGAGGAATGGACGGACACAATAGAGTCCCGGCAAAGGTGAAAAGTTACGATACCCGGTGACATAGGTTTTCGCGGTGGGCACCCGCCCGTTGAAGCGGGCGAAGAAAGAAACGATTGTTCGAAACGAAGCAAGTTTCGTTTCTTTCCGCCCGCAAAACGCCGGCGGGTCACCGGAAAACCAAGTCTTGATTTTTTGTTACTTTTG
>DAIQOU010000369.1:0-5124 GCA_036787725.1 Bacteroidales bacterium | reverse complement strand
GAATTTTCTGTTTTTCCTGTCAACTTTGAGGTAGAAATCTTCTTTGTTTTGAAGCACTCACCTCCAAAATCAACTATTTAATTTTTGAATACTTTGAGGCTTTCTGTTTTACCTCCGGAATAACCTATCTCCAATATATAAATCCCTTTATCTACCGGTAAATCCGTAATGTTGAAAGAAATAACTTCTTTTTCGGAATACATAATCATTCCGGACAAACTATACAGTTTAAGAGCGACAGGCTCTTCAAAAACAATTTCTTTCGCAAAACTTCCTCGATCTCCTGCTTTAAGATTAAGACCGGCATTTTTTTCCAATACCGCCGAAACAGTATCTCTAGCCGAACCGCAACGATTTTTTCCTTCTACAGTAAAAAGAAAGTGCTGCTTAGTTCCGGATTCGGCCTCCCCGGGAAGAAAGCCTGCGATATTATCGTTAAAACTGTAATTCGTACACAGTTCTTTCCCTTCTGTAAATTGCCAATCATACGTCAACGCTCCTTGCAATCCGGAAGTAAGTTCCACCCATTGGCTTGATTGCAGCAAAACCGGATAATCTGACAAGTCTTCTTTTACGGGAGTACCTATATGTATCTCTTTTTCGGCAGTAAAACTTCCGGTCGTTGACTCTACTGTAATTTTTATGACTCCGACTCCTTCTTTCACTGCTTTATACCAAGCATACGGCTTTCCGACTTCTCCTGCAAAGAAAACAAAATGTTCTGACGGTTCCCAACGAATTTTTGCTCCTTCGGGAGGCGTTTCATTCAATATACAAATAACTTCTTCTCCCGGGCAAATCGTTTGATCGGGATTACCAAAATCCCCTACACGAAAATGACGAAAAGTCATACTTTCACTTCCGGATGCCCACTGTCCGAAAGCAATCACAATCGCAAACAACAGTAATTTTTTCCTCATAATTATTGTAATTTTAATGTTCCCGAATAATAAAATGCAAATTAAATAAATATTCTTAATATTCAATATCCCTTTTATTAACCGGATAAACCTGTTCTTTCTTTATTTCCAATAACGGTAAAAACGAATCCTTTTCCCAAGAACTCCAACGTTTGTTCAATTCATTCCGTGAAAAAGCTCTCAGATAAAAATGTTCATCTTCTTTTTCTGTTATTAACACCGGTTTCCTTTTGGATTCGGTTTGTTGCGCATTTGTCAACTCTTCCAAGATTACAGATTCGGAAGCCACCATACCGGTAAAGTACTCATTATGCCGTTTCATTCCGGATGCATATATTAAATACACATACCCCTCTTTTATTCCGATCCTTTTCGCAAGACAAACACGAAACAAATCCTCTTTGTTCAATATTTCCTTTTGTACATGACGCTTAATTGCTTTCAACCACAGAGTACCCAAGATAAAAACTACCGCAAACGGGATGGTATACCAAGAACTCAGCATTCCGAAATTAAGAAGGTAGATCAACCCGAACAATCCTAAAAACAAAATGCAGGAAGGAGCTATAAACAACATGTTTTTCCACCACTTCGTATGTTGTATATAACGAGACTTGAATTTTTTATTTTTCTCCAATGATGCATAATAGTCGGCTGCTTTCATACGTTATTTTTTTATTTTTCAGCAAATGTATTAAAAGTTTAATTTATAATACTTCAAAAACGTTCCAATCCTTTTATTCCTTCCCGATTAAAAAAGATTCGGTAGCGTTTCAGTTCCAATTGATCCCCGCTTTGAAGACGAAGTATAAAATTAAGATAATAAATCTTCTCTCCTTCAATGATCTTAAAACCTGAATTTTCATTCATAACATATAAAGGAACTTTCGGATTATCCATTTTTTGGGTAAACTGAAGAATATTAAATCGAATAATATTGTTTACTCCTCTCATGGGATAAATATTCAATTTCTTAATTTCTTTTCTAAATAACTGCATATGAGTACGATAGTAGATGATCTTCTCATCATTGATACGATTTTCAGCTTGAAGAATAGGGGTTCGATTTCGTAACCGAATAACCTCCGGCGGTACTTGAGAATCCTTTACAAAGATGCTGCTTTCCTTATACCAGCCCAAATTGGTTTCATTAAAACTGATGTCTGTTTTTGTGTCAAAATACTTACTGTCCAATTTATAAGAAAAATAAAAACGGGAAAGCTCCTTTATCCGATCCTTCAACATATAACCTACTACTAATGCGATAAATAAAGGAGTAGTAAAATTGCCGTATTTTTGTTGAAAAGAAAAAGCCACAACGGTAGCAAATATCATGGATATACCCGCTGCCAAGCTGTAATAAAACTGTCGTACAATAGTCCCGTCCTCTTTCCGCTTTACATTCAAAAACAGCTGACTTTCAATATATTTCTTTAATGCACTAAAACGACTTACTGTATTTCGATTGTGGTTTTTATCATTTTTTGCAATAAGCACATACCCCTTCTCTTTTTTATAATTGATTTCAAACTTAATCAGATCGGTTAAGTCTTTTTCATTTTCTCGAAGAACCTCGGGCTGAAAATTTATTTTCCGAAGTAACTTAAAAGCATGCAGTTCGATTACATTACTCATAAACTCGTCTCCGAATAAATAATATTCAAATACATTTTTATCCACTGTAGGAACATGAATCAACTGACGTAAAGAACGATAAACAGTAGTAATTCGACAACAATTTTTAACGTAAGAGCTCAACAGGAAGTGTTTATCCTCTTCGGATTTACTGTTTACAATATGATTGATTTCTTCCCGAATCGAACTCTTCAATATGGAATGGAACATTTTGATTCGGCTTTCATACTCATAAATGGTACTGCGTGCAGGATTGGTCGAAAGATTTTGAAAAGATTCTTTAAGTAACCGGAAAGGCAATCCGCCTTCATCAGCAATATCCCTCAATAAATACATAGGAGTTATAAGCCGTATATTGGATTTCATATCCCGATAAAAATCCGACTTCGAATAGGTATAGGAATTAATATCTAATGAATTAGGCGTAAATATCCACATGTTGAAAGAAAAATCATTAATATCACGATCCTTCGTATCCGCATTAAAACCAATCTTAAATTCCAGCGAAAATTTATCATGTATCTTTACATATTCTTCAATCATCGGAATTGTTATTTTAAATACAAATTTAAGTAAATAACACCGATAAAAATAACAAGTTCAACACTTCCTCCGGCCGGAAATCAACAATTAATTACATAAAATCGGTCATCTTTATATTTACTAACCGAGATTATATTTTTTTAATTATATTTGCATCCCTTAATCAACATAAGATTTGATCAATGCAATATTCTTTCTTTGATTTTATGTTGTTCCTCGGTTCCATGGGATTATTCCTATACGGAATGAAGATTATGAGCGAGGGACTGCAAAAATTGGCCGGAGACCGATTGAGAAACATTCTCACGGCAATGACAAAAAACCGTTTCACGGGCGTATTAACCGGTCTTTTGGTAACAGCAATTATTCAATCATCCAGTGCTACTACCGTCATGGTAGTCAGTTTTGTAAATGCAGGTCTGCTAACTCTCAGCCAATCCATCAGTGTTATTTTAGGAGCCAATATAGGAACTACGCTGACCGCTTGGATTATTTCGGTTTTCGGTTTTAAAGTAGACATCTCTTTATTTACACTACCCATCTTGGGATTGGCCATCCCTTTGATATTTTCCAAAAGAAGCTCGCATAAATCATTGGGCGAATTTATTTTCGGATTCGCTTTCTTATTTATGGGGCTCGCCGGACTCAAAGAAAATGTACCTGATCTGGCAGAAAACCCCGAAATGCTCCAATTCGTAACCAACTATACCGATATGGGTTATGGCTCAATTATCCTTTTCTTTTTTATCGGAGCAATCTTAACCGTTGTGGTCCAGTCTTCCAGTGCTACAATGGCTATTTCCCTTGTAATGTGTGTACAAGGATGGATTTCCTATGAAATAGCGGCAGCGTTAGTGCTCGGAGAAAACTTGGGAACGACAATGACGGCAAACCTGGCGGCCCTCACAGCAAATACCTCGGCAAGACGAGCGGCTTTATCCCATTTTATGTTCAATATGTTCGGCGTAATTTGGGTATTAATATTCTTTTATCCTTTTTCCGGAGCTGTCTCGAATTTAGTTGAACATTTCAGCGGAGGAACCGATCCGCAAACATTGGTATCTTTTAAACTATCGGCATTTCACACCTGCTACAATTTATGTAATACTTTCATTTTTATTTGGTTGATCAAATTCTTGGAGTTGGTTGTCACCAAATTAATCCCTCAAAAAGAAGAAGAAGAAGAGTTCAGGCTCAAATTTATACAACGAGGAATGGTCTCCACTTCCGAATTGGCATTATTGGAAGTACGCCGAGAAATTAATCTATATTCTTCCCGTATGGTAAGAATGTTCTCATTGGTCAGAGAATTATTGTACGAAAAAGATAAAACAAAATACAATAAAACTTTCGCCAGAATAGAAAAATACGAAGATATCAGCGATAATATGGAGCTGGAAATTGCGAACTACCTTAATAAGGTTTCGGAAGGCCGATTAAGCTCCGAAGGAAAAACCGAAATCCGTTTTATGCTTCGTGAAGTAACCGAGATTGAAAGTATTGGTGACAGTTGTTATAACATAGCACGCACTATTAGCCGCAAAAAAGAAGCCAATATAGAATTTACGGAAACTCAATATGCCCAAATTAATGACATGTTTGATTTATTGACCTCCTCTTTAGATTATATGCAAAAGGTCATAGAGAAAACAGATAACAGTGAATTGAATTTCAAAAAAATATTTACGCTGGAAAACAATATCAACGAACTACGTAATTTATTGAAATATAAAAACCTCACAGACATCGATAATAAAGAATACAGTTACGAGTCGGGAGTATTCTATATGGACATCATTGGAGAATCTGAAAAGCTGGGAGATTATATTATCAATGTAACAGAAGCAAATTACGGACAAAAAGAAAAATAATCGTTAGAGATTTATATCAAATAAAGTATTATTGCTTTATTTCTCAACATCTTATCCTTCTCCAGAGGGTGTGTCAAAAGTGCGGTTATTTCCCGCCGGAGTTACGAATTGTAATCAATTACCCCGGCAGGGGTAAAATGTGCATAACCCCGAGT
>DAIQOU010000368.1:0-5138 GCA_036787725.1 Bacteroidales bacterium | reverse complement strand
AACAAGCAGATATAAAAGAATATTGTTTTGATATTCATGGCATAAATGGTTTATTCTTTGTTTTTATATTGTTCCGGGAATTGTGAGAAAAAGTAAATTAATATCAAGTAGATTAGGGTTGTTTATATACTTATTTGCTTATAGAAATGAAAGTAATATCGTGTTTTTTCTCTTTTTTGAAAAGTGTTTTATTTATTGATAAATGTTATTATTGATCCCGGTAAAAAGGATGAAAAAAGCAATAATAACGCCAAAGATATGTTTAAATTTATATTTTTACAAAAGAATTAATAATTTATTTTTAATGCTGTTATTCTACGTGATCCGGAAGCGATTTGCATTTAGTAATTTATTAACTCGTTGGTGCTGTTGTACCGATTATACTATTGTTTCGCATGATTCATGTGGTTTCGGTGGGGAAGAATAAGTTTTTTTTCGGGTTATTTATGAGTGACAATTTATTCTTTTTGAATCGTTATTTGTTTTTTCGCAGTAAAAATCTTTCTGTAATCTCTGTATTAATAATTAGTAATCGGCTTGTTTGAATGGAAAATCCGCTTAATGAATAGAAAATAAAATGCTATTCCGGTAATGAATAAAAAATGTTATTTCTTTATTATCCTTTTCTGTATATCTGATGAGAATGCATCCGGTTAGTATAGATAAGGATTCCCGTCGTATACGCGTAATGATTTTAGTTTGAATTAATTAACGGGGGATTGATACATATAAGTATCAATCAGGTGTTTTTCTTCTTTCGGAAGGGAAAACGAATGGGATTTCCTTCCCGGTTTAGCCGGATTATTCCCCCTCATTGATCCGTTTTCGTATTTTCTCCCAAGCATGGGTGTCAAACAGACAACAGGATTTCATAGTATAATACATTTCTTTAAATCGAGACATGGGAATTGTAAAACTGAGTATGTTTGCTTCCACATAGGGACGAACGGAGGGATCAAAAAAGCCGATGAATGTCCTTCGACCGTTTTTTCTGTTTTCCAAGGTGGTTTGGGTTATAACGATTGAGCATCCGGAGCCGAAGGAAGAGGTTACCCCATCTTCCGAATTATTGTCAAAATAAGTCCAGGTGACTAACCCGGAAAGAATATCCGGGGATACAAGAAACAAAATTCCTTCTGTATCCTCAAAAGTGTCGATCTTATCTATACGGCTAAAGTTCAGGTAAGGCTTGTCGGTACGGGGCACCCCCAGGTTTTTTATAAAGTCTGTAACCATTTCCGGCGTTTCCTTATACTTTTCTTTGAGAGATACAAACGTAGGAATCCGTTCGGGCATTTCCGTGAATCCGGTATAGAATTTTCCTCCTCCACATCCTACGGTGTTCAGACTAAGGCTGATTGGAGTACCTTCTCTTACTTTTGTCATTCCCTTGAAAAAGCAACCGTTTATTTTTTCCGTTTCTGCAATCGGCAGATCCGAATACCAAAATGCAATGGGCAACTCCGGTTTGTTCCCAAATGCTTCCCGGTAATTATGAATGAATGTTTTTACTTCCATACTCCATTATTATTTTGTTATTGCAAATATACCGATTGTATCTTTCATAACCTATGATTTGTTTTCTCTTAACCAAAGAAATACATGTCGGATGAAATCCAATTTTGCATTGTATCGCCATTCCATCTTTACCGGTTGTTTCTCTTCGAAGGATGGTTTAGGCCGGGTGGAGGGGAGAAAAAGCAATAGAGTAGCGATAAATAAAATTTCGCAATCAAAGAAAGAACGGGGTGTTTTCCCGGTAGAGTAATCTCACTGATTTTAAGGCTTATTTCCGGTGTGACAATTAACCGGATATATGTTTTTTGAAATACCTGAATTATTCGGAGAGATAAAATCGAAAAAGAGTTGCTTTTTTTATCCCGCTTTCAATAAAAATAACTAAGTTTAGCCACTTATACATTAGAATATAGGAATAAAATTAGTAAAACCATGAAAACTGAAAACATTTTATCCGCCCTTGCGGTTGCTCATCCGGGAGAACATGAATATTTGCAAGCTGTAAAGGAAGTATTGGTCTCCATTGAAGACGTATATAATCAACACCCCGAATTTGAAAAAGCCGGACTTATTGAACGGCTTGTCGAGCCTGATCGCGTATTTATTTTTAAAGTGCCTTGGGTTGATGACAAGGGTATTGTTAGAGTGAACTTGGGTTATCGGGTGCAATTTAATAATGCTATTGGTCCTTATAAAGGAGGGCTCCGCTTTCATGCTTCTGTAAATCTATCCATCTTGAAATTTTTGGGATTTGAACAGACTTTTAAAAATGCCTTAACCACCTTGCCTATGGGGGGTGGAAAAGGTGGTTCCGATTTTAATCCGAAAGGAAAATCAAGTGCCGAAATGATGCGTTTCTGCCAAGCTTTTATGTTGGAATTATGGAGGCATATCGGACCCGATACGGATGTTCCGGCCGGAGATATCGGAGTGGGAGCCCGTGAAATCGGTTATTTGTATGGGATGTATCGTAAATTAGCCGGAGAAAATACCGGAACTTTTACGGGAAAAGGATTGGATTACGGAGGTTCCCTTATTCGTCCGGAAGCTACCGGATTCGGGGGATTATATTTTGTCCGGCAAATGTTGAAAAACCGGGGAGAAGACTTGGCCGGTAAAACCATTGCCTTGTCCGGATTCGGGAATGTGGCGTGGGGTGCTGCGCTTAAAGCTACTGAAATGGGAGGAAAAGTTATCACTATTTCGGGACCTGACGGTTATATTTATGATCCGGCCGGCATCTCCGGAGAGAAAATCGATTATATGCTTGAACTTCGGGCTTCGGGAGAAGATATTGTTGCTCCGTATGCCGAAAAGTACGGGGTGGATTTTTTCCCGGGTAAGCGCCCTTGGGAACAGCCGGCAGAGGTGGCCTTGCCATGTGCCACTCAGAATGAACTGGATGAAAAAGATGCTCAAATGCTTATAGATAACGGAGTGACCTGTGTGGCTGAAATTTCCAATATGGGTTGTACAGCTGAAGCGGTTGACCTCTTTTTGGATAAAGAAGTGTTGTTTGCTCCCGGAAAAGCGGTTAATGCCGGCGGGGTAGCTACTTCAGGACTCGAAATGACACAAAATGCCATGCATATGCAATGGGGAGCTTCGGAAGTAGATGAAAAATTGAAACAAATCATGAGTAATATTCATGAGCAATGCTTGATTTACGGCCGCGAAAAGAGCGGGTATATTAACTATGTGAAAGGAGCTAATGTGGCCGGATTTATGAAGGTTGCCAAAGCGATGATGGCACAGGGAATAATTTAGCGGATTAATAAAAAAGAAGATAAAATTTGACTTAAACCGGGCGAGGATCGTCCGGTTTTTGTTTGATTCCGGTAAATGTCGTACTTTTGTGCGGCCGGAAGTTAGTTCGGGTGATTCTTAATCCTTTAATTTATTCAGAAAATATGGAAACTGTTCTTAGCGGTATTCGTTCAACAGGAAATTTGCATTTGGGAAATTATTTTGGTGCCTTAAAGAATTTTACGAAGATGCAGTATGAGAATAAATGCTTTTTTTTTATTGCCGATTATCATTCTTTGACGACTCATCCGGATCCTAAGATACTACACGATAATGTGAAAAATGTTCTTACGGAATATCTGGCAGCCGGGATTGACCCCGAAACCTCCACTATATATGTTCAAAGTGAAGTTCCCGAAGTGTGTGAATTATATTTGTTATTGAATATGCATGCTTATATGGGTGAGTTGGCGAAGACCGCTTCGTTTAAAGAGAAAGCGCGAAAGCAACCGGAAAATGTAAATGCCGGTCTGCTTACCTACCCTACGTTGATGGCAGCAGATATTCTTATGCATAATGCGGATAAAGTGCCGGTGGGAAAAGATCAGGAACAACACCTGGAGATGACTCGTAAATTTGCTCGTCGGTTTAATAATTTTTATGGAGTGGAATTTTTTAAAGAGCCGGTCGCTTACAATTTCGGACAGGAACTGGTTAAAATTCCCGGACTCGACGGAAGCGGCAAAATGGGAAAATCGGAAGGAAATTGCATCTATTTATTTGATGAACCCAAAGCAATCGAAAAGAAAGTCAAGAAGGCATTGACGGATCAGGGACCGACGGAACACAATCAGCCTAAGCCCGAATGCATTGAAAACTTATTTACTATTTTAAAAGTCGTATCTCAACCCGATGTGGTTAGTCATTTTGAAGATAAGTGGAATACATGTGAAATTCGTTACGGAGATTTGAAAAAACAATTGGCGGAGGATATCATTCAAGTGACTTCTCCCATCCGGGAACGGATAATTGAAATACGGAATGATAGCGATTATTTGCACCGTGTAACTAAAGAAGGCGCTGAGAAGGCTCGAGAAAGCGCTTCCCGTATTTTGTCGGAAGTGAAAAGAATCATGGGTTTTAAGCCCTTTTAAAATCAAACCGGGAAATTAATTTTCTCCATAAGAGAAAATAAACCGGGAACTTTTTTCGAGAGTTCCCGGTTTTGATTTATCCTTCGGAATCGTGCCGGTCTGCTTTTATGACTTGTTCGATTATTTTTGGAAAATATTCGTATTCCAATGCATGTACTTTTTCCGCAACATCTTCCGGACTGTCTTCCGGAGTTACTTCACAAGCAGCTTGGAAAATAATTTCTCCTTCATCATAGCATTCGTTTACATAATGAATGGTGATTCCCGATTCTTTTTCTCCGGCTGCCACTACCGCTTCATGAATACGATTGCCATACATTCCTTTCCCTCCGTATTTAGGCAATAGAGCCGGATGGATGTTGATGATCTTATTGGGATAGGCATTCAATAAGGGTTGAGAGATTTTCAATAAAAAACCGGCCAAAACGATAAAATCGATTTGATACTCCCGAAGTACGTCCATGATTTCGCCGGTTTCGAACAAACTTTTATTGTAGGAAAAAGAGGGAACCCCTAATTTTTTTGCACGCTCATGAACATACGCATCTTGTCGATTACTCAAAATTACAGGAATGGTAATCTCTTTGTTTTCAGAGAAATAACTGATTATATTTTCGGCATTTGAACCGGAACCCGAAGCGAAAATAGCAATTCTTTTCATCATAATTCTTTCTTTTTTTTGATGCACAGTAAATCATATAGTGTGCATTTTTTTTATAA
>DAIQOU010000367.1:0-5138 GCA_036787725.1 Bacteroidales bacterium | reverse complement strand
CTGCCCTTCCATAATCTGCAATATAATCGACGGCACTTTTGATCTCCTCTTCTATTTGGGAAAAAGACGAAGCCGGAGGGCGACCGCTGATATTGGCAGAAGTGGAGACGATCGGTTTTTTGAAACGGCGACACAACCCGGATGAAAAAGCTTCTTTGGTAATTCGAATTCCCAAACTGCCGTCCGAAGCAATCAAATTAGCAGCTACATTTCGTCCGCCGGAATAAATAATGGTCAATGGTTTTTCGGAATATTCAATCAAATCCAACGCAATATCGGGCACTTCTTCTATATAATAGTCCAGTTTAGCCGTCGTATCCAATAATACCAGCATGGATCGGGAATCGCTGCGTTGCTTAAGCCGATAAATCTTCTCTACGGCTTCCGGGTTGGTCGCATCGCATCCGATTCCCCAAATTGTGTCTGTAGGATAAAGAATAATCCCGCCGGCATTCAATACCTCGGCAGCTTTCTCTATTTCTTCTTTTAAATTCATAATCGCTTTAATTCAAATGCAAATGTACATAATATAATGAATGTTTGTGAAAATAATAAAAATTTAATCAACGAAAGAAATTACACTTACCAATCCGACATTAAACAGGTGGCAAGAAAAAATTCCATTCAAATAGGGGAGAGTTTCACCTGCATAAGGGTGAGACATTCACCTGCATACAGGTGAGGTGTTCCCCTGCATAAGGGTGAGACATTCACCTGCATACAGGTGAGGTGTTCCCCCGGATGTATATAAAAAAAGCTCAATTAAATCATCTTCAACTCAAGTAAGCTTCCTCCATAATTTAAAGAAAAAACAAAATATTGTTTCCTTTTTATAACGATATTCATTATAAATATATAACTTTACGGGTTAATTGGCTACCATAACCTAGTCAATTTACTAAAGTGCGGTTTATTGGATATTTGTATTTTCCGAAAAGATTAAACCGGGCTTTATCGAGAGAAAGAAAAAAGAAAAAAATAATATATAATGTCGAACAAATGGAATTATCAACCCCCTACACACGAGCAGTTACTTAAAAAAGACGAATTGGCATCCAAGTTCGGATTAAGCCCCATTGTATGCCAATTATTGGTACAAAGAGAGATTACTTCTTTCGAAGACGTATATCGTTTTTTGAATCCGTCGCTTAAAGACTTACACAACCCTTTTCTGCTTCCCGACATGGAAAAAGCAGTCAATCGTCTGAACAAAGCGGTGGGGAATAAAGAAAAAATTTTGATTTACGGGGATTACGATGTAGACGGAACTACTGCCGTTTCTTTAGTCTACAAATTTTTGGAACAAAATTGCTGGAAATCCAACTTGGATTATTACATTCCGAATCGTTACGATGAAGGATACGGGATTTCTTATAAAGGAATCGATTATGCCGTCGAAAACGGGTTTACTCTGATTATTGCTTTAGACTGTGGAATCAAAGCAATTGATAAAATCGCATATGCCAAATCATTGGGTGTAGATTTTATTATCTGCGATCATCATATGCCCGATGCAGAATTACCGGATGCCGTAGCCGTACTGGATGCTAAAAGGGAAGATTCCCGTTATCCTTACGAACATCTTTCGGGATGCGGAGTCGGATTCAAATTTATGCAAGCTTTTGCCGGCAGCAATAATATTGAATTTTCAAAACTACGCTATTTACTGGACTTAGCGGCCGTCAGCATTGCTTCCGATATTGTTCCCATCACCGGTGAAAACCGAATATTGGCAACTTACGGACTTAAACAACTCAACAGCAACCCCAGCAAAGGACTAAAAGGAATTATCGATATTTGCGGATTATTCGGAAAAGAAATAACCATCAGTGATATCGTTTTTAAAATCGGACCCAGAATCAATGCTTCCGGCAGAATGATGAACGGCAAAGAAGCCGTAGATCTGTTGTTAGCGAAAGATACGCAATCCGCTAAAGAAAAAAGCGAAAACATCGACCAATATAATGATGACAGACGAGAGCTGGATAAGAAAACGACAGAAGAAGCCTATGCTCAAATAGAACAAAACCCGGAAGTCATTAAAAATAAAGTAATTGTGGTGTTTGATGGAGAGTGGCATAAAGGCGTAATCGGAATTGTGGCCTCCAGACTCACCGAAAAGTATTATAAACCGGCGATTGTTTTAACCTTGTCAAACGGATTCATTACGGGATCAGCCCGTTCCGTTACCGGATTCGATATTTATAAAGCCATTGAAGCTTGTAAAGACTTGTTGGAAAACTTCGGAGGACATACCTATGCTGCAGGATTAACGTTGAGGGAAGAGAATCTGGAAGATTTCAAAAAACGGCTGGAAGATTTTGCTGCCGAAAACATGTCGGAAGAACAAATGACTCAAACATTAGATATCGATGCCGTAATTGAATTCAAAGACATCAATCAAAAGCTGATTCAGGATATAAAAAAAATGAATCCGTTCGGACCCAATAACCAAAAACCGGTATTTTGCTCTTTTAATGTTCAGGATTACGGAACCAGTAAATTAGTGGGCAAAGAACTGGAACACATCAAACTGGAACTGATAGATAATACTTCCGAAAACATCATTCAGGGAATTGCTTTCGGAATGCATACTTTTAATGACCATATCAAATCGGGAAAACCGTTTGATATTTGTTATACCATCGAAGAGAATAACTATAACCATAACTCGTTTATTCAATTAATGATCAAAGACATTCGAATAAGCAAAGAATAACCATTGTGGATCCGTTTTACAAAGTTCTGAAAACGTATTGGGGCTATGACTCGTTTCGTCCGCTGCAAGAAGATATCATCCATTCCGTAGCTTCCGGAAAAGACACTCTGGGGCTTATGCCTACCGGCGGGGGTAAATCCCTTACCTTTCAGGTACCTGTCATGCAAACAGAAGGGATTTGTATTGTCATCACCCCACTGATTGCTTTGATGAAGGATCAAGTGGATAATCTAAAACAGCGAGGTATAAAAGCTGCTGCTGTTTATTCGGGCATGAGCAGGAATGAAATCATCACGGCATTGGAAAATTGTATTTTCGGAAATTACAAGTTTCTGTACATTTCTCCGGAAAGAATAAGTACTGATCTGTTTCGTTCCAAGCTACTCCACATGAACGTTTGTTTGTTGGTCGTGGACGAAGCGCATTGCATCTCTCAATGGGGTTACGATTTTCGACCGTCTTATCTTCGTATCTCGGAAATCCGCAACTCATTTCCTCACGTCCCGTTACTGGCGCTCACAGCGACTGCCACTCCTGCCATCATTGACGACATCCAAGAAAAACTGGAGTTCAAAGAGAAAAATGTTTTTCAAAAAAGCTTCGAAAGGAAAAACATAGCTTACATTATACGTAAAACAGAAGATAAATTGTTTGAAACCATCCGTATTTTGCGAAAGGTGCAAGGTACAGGGATTGTATATGTCCGCAGCAGAAAAAGAACGGTAGAACTGGCTCGCGAATTGCAACAACAAGGAATCAACGCTGACTTTTTCCATGCGGGAATAAATCCGGAAGAAAAAAACCGTAAACAAAACAACTGGAAAAACAATGATTGTCGCATTATGGTCTGCACCAACGCTTTCGGCATGGGAATCGACAAACCGGACGTACGGGTTGTAATCCACTATGAGATGCCGGCTTCCCCGGAAGAATATTTTCAAGAGGCCGGACGTGCGGGAAGAGACGAACAAAAAGCATATGCCATTGCATTGTACTCCGAAAAAGATACGGAAAAGCTGAAAAAAAGAATTCGGGATGAATATCCGGACAGGGAATTTATTAAAAACGTATATGAAAAACTCGCTTGTTATTTCCAAATAGCGGAACATTCCGGCTTTCAAACCTCCCATAATTTCGAATTGGAAAAATTTTGTTCCGTATTCAAGTTCAGTTTTACCCAAGTCCACTATGCTCTTAAGTTATTGCAATTGTCCGAGTATATTGAATATGCCGAAGAACCGGATAAACAATCCAAGTTAATGTTTACCGTCCGACGCGACGACTTGTATCATTATTCCGAGTTTGACAAGAAAACAGAAGAATTGATCCAAATTATTCTGAGATCTTACACGGGACTTTTTGCCGAATATGTAAATATCAATGAAGAATTGTTGGCACAACGCTCGGGAATGAGCCGCAACGAGGTATATGAAATACTCAAAGCCCTTTCGGCCCTAAAAATCATCCATTATATACCGGCACAAAACACGCCCAAAATTACCTACCTGCAAAACAGAGAAGATAAAAAATACCTCTCTATTCCCCGATCCGTATATGAAGATCGAAAAAGCAGGCTCGAAGAACGAATCCGATACATTATCGAATACGGAAAACGGGAGAATAAATGCAGAAGTCGCCTCTTACTGGAATACTTCGGAGAAACAAAAGCAAAAGACTGCGGACAATGTGATGTATGTCTCCGAAAAAACGAAGGAGGACTTTCCAACTACAAATTCAACATTATCTCAGAGAAAATCTTTTGCAAAATAAGCGGGCAAGATTGTAAAATAACCGAATTGACAGACGAACCGGAATTCTCAAAAGAGCAAATCATTCAAGTGATCCGTTATCTGTCGGATAAGGGAGAGATTACCATTTCGGGGGATACCATTCTACGAAAAGAGTAACACTGTTATGTAGCCGAAATCAATACAACAACAAGTTTCACTTTCCTGTTCTTCATTGGTAATCACCTTCCTAAGAGCTCTATCCGGAAAGACTTTATCTTCCTATCTCTCAAAAACACAATTTTAATAGTAATCAAATTAATATTTAACATATCTTTGCACCAAGCTAACGAAAAAACATCACACTACACATGAGAAAAAGATTCAGATGCACCATTTTATTTTTAAGTATTATTTTCAGCAGTATGACACCGGGTATAAAGGCACAGGAAGCCTATGACGGAGGTCTTTTGGAAAATTTCGGAGTTTCGGCAAAAATCGGTACGTACGGACCCGGAATCGATTTCCACACCTCTTTACTCCCCAATCTGAAAGCCCGGGTCGGATTCAGTTATTTATCCTATAATTATACAGATGAAATTTACTTTGATGCGGATAATTTACTGCCGGAAGGTGTGCGGGTATTGGAAGGAAACATTACGGATGCCAAACTAAAATTCTCCAACGCCAAT
>DAIQOU010000366.1:0-5141 GCA_036787725.1 Bacteroidales bacterium | reverse complement strand
TTACTTTTCTCTTGCCGGAAAAGGATCAATGATATGTAATAATCCACTAGTCCGAACAGGAGTAATCGTATCCGATTCGTAACCTCTCCGGGAAATAGCCGGCCTTTTGAGATGGCTTCTCTATATTTAACAAAAGGATTTCTCTTTATATCTTTCAATAATCAGACTCTCGTTTCACGATATTCAACAATTGTTGGATCTCGTCCAGATGCAGTTTAAAATCACAATACTCCGGGGACGGATTCAATGAATGGCATGTAATGATACCGGCTTCCATATCCTGCTCAACAATTTGCTTACACACAATTGTATTTTTCAATACAATAATCCAAGCCGAATAATCTTTTATCCTCAGCCCGTCTTTCCAATGTTCGCGTCCGAGATCACGAGCCAACACAATATCTCCATTGGACAAGCTTCGTTTGCTGTCATCGTCCATACTGTCTCCTTTAATTTCAAAACTGTAATAACGTCCATGGTGAATCTCTCTCACCGTAAATTCCCGTTCTTCCAACGACTTCACAAATTCAGCATCTTTAAATTCATCCACATATCCTGCATATGCCTTAGCCGGAACAAAAGGAACGACCATTTTAAACATTCCGTTCGGGAGTTCATAATACTTTGTTCCGCTCTTAGTTATTAAATAAGGTTCGCGATCTTCATCGGTAGTAAACATATTTCCCTCTCCCGTCATCAAATAGTCTATACTCACATTATAGAGCCTGCCTATTGTCTTCAATATATGATCCGAGATATTTTTAGTTCTTCCGCGCTCTACGTCCGAGTAGCTTCCCTGTTTCATTCCTAAACTATCTGCAAACTCGAGTTGTGTTTTCCCCAATGCCTTTCTTATATACCTAAGTCTTTCAGCTATTTCCATCGGATTTTATTTATATTAAATACAAATAAAGGAATTTTCTATATTTTTTCCAAGAAAAAGTTGCAAGATAAATAGATAATGCCTATATTTGCATTGTGATTATTACAACACAAATATACTAAATAAAAATAAAAGACAAGTCATGAACAAGAAAATAAAACACATTGATTCATCCCTTTACCGGCAGCTTGCATCTGAAATTGAAGAACAAATCGAAGAAGGCCCGGGGGTTGCAGAAATAGAGGTTGACGATCTTTTCTTTGAAATTACTTGTCGAATCATCAAAATATACACAGAAAGCTGGGATGATTACGATCAGTACGGAAACCGGCATATTATTTTATGTGAAAGAGGTAAACAAGTCGACATCGAAACCATCCGGGTTTTCGAAAATGAAGATGAAATCGATTGTGATCTCTCTATTTCGAAACTGGAATCAGAATTTGAAAAATAAACAATTAACAACAAATAAAATATAACGTATGAAATCAGAATTTAACAACCAATCAGAACTCCTCCGCCTTTGCCGGTTGTGGTTTACAGAAATTGCCTATGTAGTAGGCTACGATTCTGTCGAAGACTGTAAAAGAGACGTAAAAAACTGTTTATTAGGTCAACAAGAATATATAAACAAACTGACCGGAACAACAGAAACAACCGAATATAAACTCTCGGAAATGAAAGAAGAAGAACCGATCGCATTTATGCATCGAACAAAAAATTGGGCCCAAGCTGAATTGGGATGTTATTTGCCTCATTTCGAAGATAGCAAATATAAAGAATTTAACCAAGCCTCATAAACACATACTTTAAGCCAATGAACTCAATTAAAGCCAACTTGAACGAATGGAAAGAATTACGTAGAAGAAAGCAGGAACTGGAATCCTCCGAAAAAGACGCGCTCAGCCCGCTACTAAGAGATATGCATACGATCCGGAAAGTATATGAGCTGATGCAGGAACTGGTAAGGAATGAAACGTATCAAAAAATACTCCACACTCCCTATCTCCTGAAATTCGAAGGGTATTTCTTAATCATTGTTTGCCTGCTATATTCTCCCGGCACCTGGATGGGAAAACCCTTACGAAAAGGGTGCCGGGAAAAAATAGCCGAAGTAATGCAAATCACTCCCTGTGCGGTTTCCAATCGGCTGAGACAAGTGTTGCATAACTTCGAACATAATAAAACAATACAAAATGTTGCCTCTCAACTTTATGAAGAAGTAATAACTAAAATAAAAGAATATCAATTAAAATAGACTTTCATGAAAGAACAATTATTCCAAGCATTAAAACAAGCCTATCAACGACTTGGGTTAAGCGAAGAAATCCTCCGGGAATATGCATCTGTACTGGATGCTGCCGGTACGATAACAGATCATACGCTACCGGCAATGGTCCGGGACCAGGAATCTTTCTTATCCTGCCTTCAGCGCCACACCGACCGACGGGTCCGGGTTGGTATAGAAAAAGCAAGAAAAGAATTTCAACAAACCAAAGGGGCCGAAACGAATACGGAACCCGGCCGGGATAACGCGGAACCCGACCACCCTTCAACAAAAAATCAATCAGTAACAACCGTATCTGAAGCTTCCCAAGAATGGAAGATAGAGATACACATTCATCAACATTAAAAAAAATTAGAAATCATGGAAAAAAATGTAGAATTTGGAATTAATTACATCAAGTTTGCTCCTTTAGCAGCCAACGGAGTATTCCCCGACTTTACTGCATCGACAGCCGTAAGCGTTGATATGATCGTAGTCGACTCGTTTACCCATACAGAAGAAGATAATACCTTCCAAGAAATCGAATGGGAAGATATTGCACAAAAGCTGACTCTTCCGGGATCTATGGGAAAAAAGACCATTACTTTCACCTCCAACAATGTATCGGCCGAAGCGTATAAATTCTTCAAAGGATACTCAGACGGAACAGGGGACAATGCCGGTTATTTGGTTAACGATCCGAACTTCGACGATTCTCAAAACCTGGCCATGCAATACGTGACTCTTCCGGTTGCTCAATACGACGCATTCGAACACGAGTTTACTCCCGTATTGGTGACCGTAAAGAAAACCGGAAATACAGGTAAAAACGGGCTGCCCGCTCTACAATTCACTTGTACTTTCCAACCAAACTTCGATGCTGCAGGTAAATCCATACCTAACCACAGATACAAAACAGCATAAGTTCAGAAAAGCCGGCTTCCGGGCCGGCTTTGGAACCGGAAAGTAAGAACTAGGAGCTAGGAACTAGAAGTTAGAAATATCGGATTAGGAAGGATAACCGGTATTTTGAAAATTTATTTAATAATAAAATTTATTATTCATAATGGAAAATATAGAAAAAAAAGCAGCAGCTACGCTGAAGCAGCAATCTTATACAGTGACGTTGGGAGGAAAAGAATTCGAATTCCGGCCGATCTCCCTTTCCGACCGATATGAGATCAGCGCCATCGCTTCGCAAATCCGGGTAGAAGTCAATCCCGACGAACCTGACGGAGACCTATTGCGAAAAGCCATCTCTTACGGAAAATACGGAAAAGAAATTGCCGAAATCATCACGGAAGGAGCTCATATTCGCGGAAGTAAAACGGAAAAGAAAAAAATTCTCTTTTGGGACGCAAATGTAAAACGATCGGAAAAAGAACGAAAAAAAGAAGTCTTCGAACATGCCTTTTACAAGGCAAGCGAACAGGAAATCACTCAATGTATCATACACATCGTGGAACAAATTAATCCGGCTTTTTTTTTAAGCACTTTAATTTCCCTGAACCGGCAAAACATACTAACCAAGACGAAAGAGACCGCTCCGACAGTCCTTGGATAAGTGAAGCAAGCTTTTTAAAGGCTTTTCCGCAATTCTCTCTCCACGACATTCAAGACAACATCAGTTATCTGAACCTGATCCTTCTTCAGGCTTCTATTCCGCCCTATCGCGGATTGGAAGACCAGGAAGCCTCTCACCCCTATAAAAAAACTCGACAATACACTAATTTTAATGAATTTGCATTCGCATGACACTACAAGAATTTACACTATCGTCGGAAGACAAACAGGTGATGGATTCCATCCTAAAAGACGGTAAATCCATAATAAGCTCAACAAAAAAAACAATTTTGAATTTCAAAAATGTATTGGAACAGTTATGTACATCCAAAGGAATAACCCTTGATTCGAAATTGATTGATGATCTGCTCACACAAATCGGAGATATAAAAAATAAAGCTCCGGAAAAGAGAAATCTCCAAATGGAACAAGCTGTTGCTGATTTTGAAGACAGCTTCGAATTATATACTGCCATTGTTCAAGTTCGATCCGAATACCTCAAAAAAAGAATAGAAAAAGAAAAAGAAAATTTCAATGCCGATCCTTCCAACAAAGAAAAGACATTTGATGAATCTTCCGTACAATTATCTTATTCGGAAGAAGCTGCTTTTATGATTCTACATGAAAGTGCACTTGCCAATCAAGTTAAAAAATATGAAGATTTCTGTAATTACATTGTTCAAAAGAAAAAAGAATGTGAAGAACAAAAATTGGCCATTACAAAAGAATTTTCAGAAAAAGAAAAGGCTTCACAAACGGACGAAGAAAAAAAAGCAGTGGAAGAACAAAAAAATGAAGAATTAAAAAAAATTGACACTGAATTAAAAAAAAATGAGGAGGTATTCAAAAATTGGATAGATAATGTAATAACTATAGAACTGAATAATCTTCTCATTGCATTGAAAGAAGTTGAAAGTGAAATGATTTCCGGCTTAATGGAGGGAATCGATCCCGAGGCAATAAAAGAAGTACAACAATTAATAAAATCGCTTGAAACTCACATAACCGGATTAAAAAGTCAAGGAGGAAAAGAATCCGGAAAAAGTGAAGAAAAAACCGGAAAAAAATGGGAGGATGTTCAAAAAGCCGTGGCCGGTACGAATACCGAACTAAAAAACGTAGGCAAATATACTAAAGATGCAATAAAAAGCAGCCTAGAATCAGCAGCAGAGATGAGTACCTCCATTCTCTCCATCATAAATCATATAAAAGCATTTGGTGAAGCCGGATCCAAATCAATAACAGGAGTAGCTTCAACTGCAGTAAAAGCCATACAAGTAGCAGAAAGAGCATCTATGATATTAGCTGCCATTTCCCTGGCTCTCAATATATTCAAACAAATTTCAGAAGCTTTTTCCTTTTCCGATAAAGACAAAATAGAGAGTTTGAAAACCCTTATATCCCTACAAGACACTTATAACAATAAAT
>DAIQOU010000365.1:0-5144 GCA_036787725.1 Bacteroidales bacterium | reverse complement strand
AGATTAATTGTTAACCTTCTAGTATTACACGCCCGTGTATCCTAGAGTAAATTTATTTTCAATGAGACAAATGTGTGAAAAAATTCGCCTAATGATGCTTCTCGTACTCATTGGGGGTACTGTGTCTGTTTCTGTTTTTGCAAAACCCGGTGTGACGGAGATAAATGCTCCTCAACAGAATAAAGTAACGGGAATTGTGGAAGATGAAACGGGTCCGGTCATTGGTGCTTCGGTATCTGTTAAAGGCACATCTGCAGGTACCATTACAAATGTTGACGGAGAGTTTACGTTGAATGTTTCTCAGGGAAATATTTTAGTTATTTCGTATATCGGTTATGTAACCCAAGAAATAACCTATAATGGAGAAGCAACGCTTAGAATTCTTTTGAAAGAGGATGCCATGATGTTGGATGAAGTCGTTGTAACGGCTATGGGGATTAAAAAGGAAAAAAGAGCTTTGAGTTATGCCATGAGCGAATTAAAAGGGGAAGAACTGACGGCCATTCCGACGCAAAACATCGGAAGTTCTTTATACGGAAAAGCAGCCGGAGTTCGCATTGCTTCTACTGCATCGGGTTCCATGGGAGGAACCAAAATTCAAATACGGGGTCTAAACTCAATCGCAGGAAATACCCGTCCCCTGATTGTGTTGGATGGTGTTCCGATTTATGATAATGATTCCAATTGGGACGGCCGCGACCGGAATCAAACCCAACGGGGTTCGGCTTTGAATGATATCAATCCCGATGACATCGAGAGTATGTCTATATTAAAAGGAGCAAATGCCGCGGCATTATACGGTTCTCGTGCTTCCAATGGAGTAATTCTGATTAATACCAAAAAAGGGACCAAAGGAAAAGGATTGGGAATTGAAGTGGGTATCTCCTATACGGCAGACCAAATTGCTTATTTACCGGAATATCAAAATGTGTTTGGTCAAGGAACCACTCCCTATTTCAGAAATATAAAGGATGGTGTACCTCAATTGGAATTTGATAATTACCGCAGTTTCGGTCCTCGTATGGATGGTACTCCGGTAATGTGGTGGGATGGACAAGTACGCCCGTATTCTCCTCAACCCGACAATTTTAAGGACTTGTTCCAAAACGGATTTACCAATACCAATACCATTTCGGTTTCCAATGGTTCGGAACAGGCGAATGTACGCTTCTCTTATTCCAATTATAATTATGAGGGCTTCCTGAAGAACATGGAACAGCAAAAACACAATTTCAATTTGGCCGGCTCTGTTAAATTATCGGATCGGGTTTCGTTAGATGCAAATGTTTCTTTTAATCGTATCAAAACACAAAATGAACCCACGCGTATCGACCGGGTATCCAATTTCCCGATGCCCAGAAGCGAACCGGCTTCTTTATGGAAACAACATTATAAAGATGCAAACGGATATTATCTTACCAATGAGATCAGCCAGATTTCATCCAGTAATCGCGATAATATAATTAACTACTTGTTGTGGCAACAAAACGAAAACCGGTACATCACCGATCGGGACCGCATGATCGGAACATTGGCTGCCAATGTTAAAATCATTGACCCTTTAAATTTACGCCTTACAGTCGGAACAGACCGGATACGAGACCTGAAACAAGATAAGGAAATGTTTAAAAAGTACTCCGACCCGACCGATATGTCTTCTAAAGAAGGATTATACAGAAAGATCAATGACGATTATACCAAAAAATATTACGAAGCATTGCTTAACTTCAACAAATCGTTAAGCGAAGATTTTGATTTGTCCTTAATGGCGGGAGCTTCCGTTGAAGATACAAAACAAAGCAAGAATGCTTGGGAATCCAACGGATTGAAATATAACGGTATGTTTTCTACTACAAACAACAAACAATTGCCCACCATCGGAACCTACAACAGCACGGATACTCATTATAATAAAAGCGAATTCATGAGTTCGGTTTACGGTTCGGGACAATTGGCTTACAAACATTATTTGTATTTGGATATTACAGCCCGTAACGACTGGTCTTCCCGCTTACCCAAAAACTCCAGAAGCTATTTTTATCCGTCTTTCGGATTGGGATTTGTATTCACCGATGCATTTAAGCTTCCCGATTGGCTGACCTACGGAAAGGTGAGAGCATCTTACGCCATTGTAGGAAATACCACTCCGGATATCTATTTTGCCAATACGGTATATACACAGGATTTGTATGATAATACCGTATTAACCAATTCATTCAGCAAGGAAGTTCCTCCCGTTGCCATTAATCCCGAAAAAACATATTCATGGGAATTCGGATTTGACCTGAGGGCCCTGAACGGAAGGATCGGCATTGACTTCGCTTATTTTAACAATGAAACCCGAAATCAAATCTTGGCAATTGACGTCCCTGTATCATCGGGAGCCACCAAGTTAAGAGGAAATGCCGGAACGGTAGCGAATCACGGTATTGAAGTCCAATTGACCGGTACACCGGTACAAACACGCGATTTCAATTGGGATGCCACCGTCAATTTCAGTTATACCCGCAATAAGTTAAAATCATTTATCGAAGGGCTGGATGTATACAGCATGGGCAGTCCGTGGAGCGCTGCCAACTTCGTTGCCGAACCCGGCCATGCAGCTTATACAGTGATGATAAAGAAATGGAAACGTCATGAAAATGGTGAGTTATTGGTAAACGACAAAGGATTCTACGAGCAAGAAAGTGATTTCACATATGCAGGTGAAGCCATGCCGAAGTTTCTCGGAGGATTCAGTACAACGCTGCAGTATAAAAACTTTGCACTTACAGCTCACTTAGACGGACAGTTTGGCGGTAAACTGCTTTCTTTTACGAATAACTTCCTGAAACAATCCGGAACCGGGAAACAATCGTTGTTCGGACGGGATGAAGCTTATGGCGGATTACCTTATTATAACTACATGGATAAAGATGAAAATGGAAAAGATGTTCGCAGAACCGCTCAATTGGAGAGCCACAATTCTCCCGCTCCGGGTAACGCCATCGACGGAAGAGTACACCACGACGGTATAAAAGCACAAGGCGTCAATGCAAAAGGAGAAAAAAACGAAATCATTGTATCTGCTTACGATTACTACAATCAACGTTATCAATACAGCGGATCGGAAGATAACCTCTATGACAATACTTACATTAAATTCAGGGAGTTATCCTTGACCTACCAACTGCCTTCTTCTGTCTATTCCAAATTGGGATTACAAGGATTGAATGTCTCTCTTATCGGAAGTAATCTTTTCTACCTTTATAAAAGAGTTCCCAACGTTAATCCGGAAGGTACATTAGGTACCGGCGGCACCAACAATTTTATAGAATATACGGCTTATCCTTCCATGAGAAGTTACGGTATTTCTTTGAAAGCAAAATTCTAATAACGATTAAAAAAGAAAAACATGAAACGCATATTATTATATAGTACTGCTTTATTTATTCTCCTTTTTACGGCCTGTGAGTCGGAAATGGACGATCGTCACTTCAATCCGGACGGATTTACAGATGCCAAGATAGAATATTTATATTCGAAAGGAGCTTCCAAAACAATTGAAAACGAATATGTAGATTATTATAATCAGGTATTCCGGTTATTGGGACGCTATCTGCAGGTGATTGCTTCCCGCGACGGATCGGGCAGAACCAATGTTTATACCATATTAAACGATAAAAGCCGTTGGGAAAACTTTTATGTGACCCGGATGGCTGAACTGGCCGAAATGGATAAGATCTATAATTATAAGTTGACCGATGACGAACGGAAAAACTATATCCCCTATATGGAAACAGCCAAAGTATTAAAGGCCTATAATACCGCCTTCGCTTCCGATTTGTTCGGTGCCATGCCCTATACCGAAGCGTGGGGAGCCCGGAACGGAATCTACGGTCAACCGGTTAATCTGAAGCCTAAATACGACTCGCAAAAGGATATTTATTATGCCATCCTGAGTGAACTCGAAACTGCGGCCAACTACCTGAAAACGGCATCTTTGGACAGTAAAATAGAACTGCATACCATCTTTAAAAAGCAGGATATCGTATTTAAAGGCGACTTGCAGAAATGGTATAAATTCACTAACTCGTTACGGTTGAGATATGCCATGCGGATATCGAACGTCGATGAAGCAAAGGCAAAAGAAGTATTAGGCAAGTTAACGTTGGAAGATTTAATCACGGACAATCAAGATAATGCTTATACTTTTCTTAAGGAAACACAAAACATAGGAGACGGAACGGGAATATGGAGAGCAATCAAAGAAAACCATCTTAAATCCCAACAATACAATATGTTCGCTCCGGAACTGATGACTGCCATATTAAAAGAGGCAAACGATCCGCGTTTAACGGTCTTTTTCCAACCGGCTACCGACGACGACGGTAATGTGTATGATCCCGACCAGGAAATCACTCCGTATCCGTCTTCGGCCGATGCTGCAATCACTATCCGCGACGAGCTGACTCCGGAAGAAATTTTAATGAAATACGGAGTGGTCAACACGGTAACTTTCCGTAAAAATTACAACCTTCCCTACGGAGTGGCCATTACAGCTGCTGATGTCTGGTTGTTGCTGGCGGAAGCAAGACACCGCAATCTTATTTCATTCGGCTCGGCAGAAGATTTTTATTATAAAGGAATCATTGCCTCCGTACAAGAATACTACAGTTACTACAGAAACAGTACGGAAACCGCAACGCAACAAGAAGATATTATGAAGAGGGATATATCGGAGGCGACTCTAAAAGAGTGGTTGACCGGCTCTTCCTATCTGTTTAACTCGGCAAAGGCATTGGAACAAATTGCCACTCAAAAATGGATGAATATGGGTATCTTGCAACCTTACGAAAACTGGTCGGAATACCGTCGGACAGATCTGCCGATCCTGGTAGACGACAGAGAAAAAGGAACCTTATTAAATAAAGAGAATGCTCCGGTAAGATTTTTGTATCCGGCCAATGAATCTTCCATGAACGGTGAGAATTTCAGTACGGTAGCCGATCAAAACTACCAGGATAAAAGAGTCTGGTGGGATGTCAAATAAGGAAGCTGTTTTAGTGCTTTCATGAAATAAGTATGTACAAAGCCGGAACCGGAAAATACCGTATTCCGGCTTTGATTTTGCAATTGTCTTTCCCTGATGGATTACGTCAACT
>DAIQOU010000028.1:0-18961 GCA_036787725.1 Bacteroidales bacterium | reverse complement strand
TTACAGTAAATAAATTTATATATTATCTGATGGTTTTATCTATATATGAGTTACTTATTAAGTGATTTATTTGCAATTAAAATGACCGATAAGCAGTCTTTGATACTTGTTTTGGTATAACCTTTAGCAGGTTTTTGATTATTAAAACGATCAAAGCAGTGCAAAAATAAACATTTCTTTTTAATTTTACCTCAAAAGGAAATGTTTTTATGAAAAACCTATGGGTGTTGTTTCTCGTTCTGTTTATTGGTACGATGGGGAGATTGTCCGGTCAAACCGGTTATATGAAAATAGAAACGGTTGCCGAAAGTAGGGAATATAGTTTTCATTTTCCGGTCGTTTATACTCATAATAAGCAAGTTCAAGAAAAGATAAATATACAATTGCAATTGGGAGAACTCGAATTACTGAAGGGAAAAGAGACGAAAAGTCTTTTTGAAAGGATAAAACCTCACCCGGAACTGTTTTCGGAACGTAAAGTTTTCATGAATTACGAGATCCTTACCAATTCCAATCGCAATTTAGCTGTCCGATTTTCAGAGTCGAGTGCCGGAATGACCATGTCTTATTGGATCCGTTATTACAACTTCAATCCTCAAAACGGGGATCGTTATTCGCTTCCCGATTTTTTTTCGGAACGGGATTTCACGGCATTTAAGGAATATGTGACAATGATTCGTAAAGAAAAAATCAACCGGCAACAAGATGGGGAGGAATACTTTTATTTGAGCAAATATATCGAGACGGATGATCTTGATGATTTTTATTTCACAGACGACAGTATTTATATCGATAATCGGAATCTGTTACATAAATCTCAATTTGATTTTGAAGCGAATGATCATATAACGGCAATTCCGTTAAGTGATATTGAACATTGGTTGAATGATTTCGGAAGATCGGCATTGATAACGGGAAACGGATTGGATTTATATCGTTCAACCGGAGAACCTCAATTATATGAAGGACTGATTGATCACACCTACGGATTCTATCTCTTGTTTCGACTCGAAGGAAAGTGGGAAGACGCGGTCGGAATATATGCTTACAAAAAATACGGTGCCGGTATTTCGCTTCGAGGGACGTTTTCGGAAAATCAATTCGTTTTTACGGAGACGAATGAGCAGTTGGAAGAAACGGCCACCATTCGGTTTAAGAAAGAAGGAGATATGCTGACCGGATATTGGGAAGATAAGAAAGGACGTAAATTGTCTTTCAAGGCTAAAAGAAAGTAATTTTCGTAACAGAGCTGTCAGGCGAACAACACCCTTTGTTTTTAAAATGAGTATGATTAATAATTTCTCTTTTCAATCCTTAAACTGCCGTAGCCTTTATAATATTCTAAAGTATATTCCTCTCTTTCATTCCGATTCACATACATTTCACTTATGTAGTGGGCATCATATTTATCGGCATAACCTATATATTCATAAAACCGGGTGGCTCCTTTTTCCAGTATAGCTGTTTTATAATAAGATAACTTTTCAATCGGAAAAGTATAAATCAACAAATTCGCTCCCTCTATTCTCACTAAGGTTGGCAGTTCATGAAACATATACCTCCCGATACCTATACCTTTACCTTTCAATGATTCTTTCGAGAAAGCTCCTTTTTTGGCATGGATGCTTCCGAAATTTTCAAAACCCAATGCTTCTATACTTGCTTTAAAAGAGGTCGAATCTTGCTCGTACAATGAAAGCAATTTCGAAAAGGGAATGTCGATAAAATCGGCATGAGGCGAAGACAAGTCGGAAATCACATTCTCTAAAGAATCTATTTGTTGCACGAATGTCGTTTTTTCACTGCTGTCGGCGTTATTACTGCATGCCGAAACCAAGAACGGGATAAGGATTAAAAGGAAAAATAGTTTTCTCATACTGTCGAGTTTATAAACTTTACGGGGTTAAAGATAGTCTTTTTTTCAGAATGCGGGTTTAATTCCATTATCCTTGTTAAGAAAATCTTGAGATTAGAGTCGGTCGGTAGTGATAATTTTATTAATTTTGTTAATAAGCGTATTATATGAAAAAACTGTTTTTGTTCCTGTTGTTATTTCCGATTAGTGATGTTTATCCTAAAATATCACAAGACAGCATATTTCATTCTCTGTATGAGTTGATAAAACACAAAGACATCTACATGAAAGAGAAAGAGGAGAAAATAGTTGAAATAAAGAAACTGCTCAAAACCCCCGATATAACAGAGGAACAACGATATCATATTAATCAGGAACTTTATAACGAATATAAAACTTATATCTCGGACTCTGCCATTTATTATGCAAGAGAAAACACTTTTATTGCAGAAAAACTGAACCGGCCGGATTGGATTTGCGAATCTGAATTGGATTTGGTTTCGTTATATATCATTGCCGGAATGTATATTGAAGCCATTGATATTCTTAACTCAACAAATACTAAGAATCTTCCCGACCGACTATTGATTAAGTATTATGATTGTTATAAGCAATTATACAACCATTACTCAAACAACAACCTCTATACACTCATATATGCGGAAAAAAGTAATCTGTATAGGGACTCCTTGTTAAATGTGTTGGATAAAGATTCCAACCATTATAAAATAGTGTATGCAGAAAAAATGTATGATGAAAACAGATTAACCGAAGCCAAACAACTGTTGCAGCAACTTTTGAACCGGACCGAAACCGATACACATGAAAAAGCAGTACTCTCTTACGCTCTGGCGAATGTTTATAAAAAAGAAGGAAATATCGGCTTGCAAAAATATTATTATGCCCAATCTGCTGTATCTGATATAAAAAATGCAATTAAAGAAAATGCTTCCATGCAGGCATTGGCGTCTGTTTTATATGAAACAGGTGAAGTTGAGAAAGCATACGATTGCATAAAATCCTCCATGGAGGATGCTATATTCTGTAATGCACGATTGAGAACTTATGAAGTTTCTCAGATATTTCCTATTATTGATTCTGCTTACCGGGAAAATGTAAATAAGCAAAAGTCGGAATTGCAATTATTCCTCATGCTCGTCAGTATCTTATCTTTATTCCTTATTATTGCGGTTGTGTATGTATACAGGCAAATGAAAAGAGTAGCCTCTATACGAAAGGAGCTTTATCAAACCAATATAAAATTGAAAAGCCTCAACACAGATCTGAAGTCTACCGTAAACCGGCTTAATAGTGTAAATAAAGAACTTTCAGATGTCAATGGTAAACTTTCCGAAGCCAATCTCCTCAAAGAAACCTATATCAGCCAGTTTCTCGACACTTGTTCCATGTACATCAATAAACTGGAAAAATACCGTAATACATTGAACAAAAAAGCCATGGACCGCAAGCTCGATGAACTGTACAAAATGCTGAAATCGCAAGAAATGATTGATAATGAATTGAAAGAGCTCTATGAAATGTTTGATAACATATTTCTTCATTTATATCCTAACTTTGTGGAAGAATTCAATGCGCTGTTGCAAGAAAATGAGCGTATCGAACTTAAACCGACCGAATTATTAACTCCCGAACTTCGCATTTTTGCATTGATCCGCTTGGGGATTACCGACAGTTCTAAGATTGCGGGATTTCTTCATTATTCCGCCACTACTATTTACAATTATCGTACACGCGTAAGGAATAAATCGGCTGTTCCGCGCGAAGAATTTGAAAATAGGGTAAGAAAAATAGGCATAATCCAATGCAATTGATGTATGTCTCATCTATATTTTTCAAGGTGAAAAAAGCGTTTAATGGGCTGATTTGAAGTGTATAATACTCCTCTCATTCTCTACTTTTTATCTATGTGAGTTCTTTTTCTTTTTTGGGTTCTCATACTTTTGTTGTGTGGACGGAAAGTATTCCTGTCCGTGTTAATTAGATTATGATACATTGAAAAATTAAAACCATGAAGAAAAAGCAAAAAAAGAACCAGGCTTATGCGGGTAGAATAAGTTTACTTATTCTACTATTATTTTCAGCACTTCCTCTGTCGGCTCAAAATAAGAAAACAATCACGGGAACAATTCTGGATGAGAAGGGAGAGAGTATTATCGGGGCATCTGTTGCCATAAAAGGTACCGCTAACGGTACAATTACGGATATAGACGGTAAATTCTTTCTGGATGTAAATGAGAATGATATTTTAGCTGTCTCTTATATCGGGTTTTTATCGCAAGAAATTTCGGTTGCCGGTAAAACCGACTTTCAAATTACCATGAAAGAAAACGCAGAAATGCTGGACGAAGTAGTGGTTATCGGTTATGGAGTGATGAGAAAAAGAGATTTGACCGGAGCAGTCTCTTCCATTGATTCAAAATCAATGCAGGACAAGCCGGTGGCCAATATCGGAGAAGCCTTACAGGGAAAGGCTTCCGGTGTGCAGATTATAAATTCGGGTGCACCGGGCAGCAATGTATCTATCCGTATAAGGGGGATAAGCACCATTAATAATAGTGAACCTTTATTGGTTATTGATGGAGTACCGACAGACTTATCCCTGAATGCCCTTAATATGGATGATGTACAGACTGTGGATGTATTGAAAGATGCTTCGGCAACAGCCATCTATGGTTCCAGAGGAGCGAATGGAGTAGTCCTTATTACGACAAAAAAGGGTAAATCGGGAGATGGCGTTGTATCGTTTAGTGCCAATTGGGGGATTCAAGAGGCCACAAGTATGCCCGATATGTTAAATGCAAGTCAATTCGCTTCTTATCATAACGATATGATTGCGAATTACGCAGGAACCGAGAACTTGATGCAAAGACCTGATTTTGCGGATCCGACAACATGGGGAAAAGGCACGGATTGGATGGATGAATTATTCGGGACAAGTCTGATTCAAAATTATTCTCTTTCCTATTCGGGAGGTACGGACAAGAGTAATTATTATGTATCGGCCGGTATTTTAGATCAGGAAGGGATTGTTACCAATACTTCCTATCGGCGATACACTGTTCAATTCAATGGTGAATCCAAAGTAAAGTCTTGGCTTAAATTCGGCAATAACGTTACATTGAGCCATGATAACAAAAAGCAGGGGAGTTACAGTATTCGTGATGCAATGGCTGCGCAACCTACTCAACCGGTTTATAATGAAGACGGAACTTATTCCGGGCCGGGTAATCCTGCCTATTGGTATGGAGATATTAAAAACCCGTTGGGAAATGCCAAGGTCAACAGTCAAACTACCAAAGGATATAATTTGTTGGGAAATGTTTTTGCCGAAATTAATTTATTCGACAGAGTGACCTTTAAGACATTAGGCGGTATAGATTTCAAATTTTGGGATAATACCAATTTTAATCCTAAATATGACTGGAAACCGATACCGCAACCGGAATCGTATCGTTATGAAGCCTCAAACAAAAGCTTAACTTATCTGTGGGATAATACGCTTACTTATATTGAAACTTTTAATAAAAATCATCACTTAAACGTAATGATTGGTTCAAGTGCACAAAATAATGTTTACAATCAAATGAACGCCGGCGTACAGGGCTTTCTGAGTGATAAAAATAATCAGTTATCCAACGGCCTAAATCAACCGACAGTAGGCGGAACGAAAAATGATTGGGCATTGTTGTCTTTCATGGGCAGGGCCAACTATAATTATGCAGATCGCTACCTGTTTACCTTGACTGTACGTCGTGACGGCTCATCCCGTTTCTCGGAAGATAACCGATGGGGAACATTTCCATCCGTAGCAGCCGCATGGCGTTTGTCGGAAGAATCTTTTTACCGGGAAAATAAATGGGTAAATGATGTTAAAGTAAGAGCCGGATATGGAGTAACCGGAAATCAATGGGGGATCGATAACTACGCTTATTATACCAAACTGAAAACCGGACAATATGTGTTTAACGGAATACCGGTATCGACTCTCTACCCCCTTGTCATGTCAAACCCCGACGTGAAATGGGAAACGGTGAAACAATGGAATGCCGGGGTCGATCTTGCCCTGATAGACCAACGCATCAACCTGTCGTTAGATGGATACATTAAAAACACTACCGATATGCTCGTGCCGATGGCTGTACCTATCACAACAGGCTATTCGGATATTTATGTGCCAAGTATCAATGCCGGAAAAGTTCGTAATACCGGTTGGGAATTAACTATATCCTCCCGAAATCTCACGGGTGAATTGGAATGGAATACGGATCTCAATGTTTCTTACAATAAGAATGAAGTTATCAGTATGAATGACGGCGTGCCTTTATTTACGGGAGATGACATTAATATGACAAAAATACTGGTAAATGCAGAAGGTAATCCGATCAATTCATTTTACGGGTATGTAACCAACGGGTTGTTTCAGAATTGGGATCAAGTGAATAATGCTTCCATACAGGTTCCCGGAGGAACCTCTCCCGGCGACATCTGTTTTATGGATTTGGACAATAACGGAGTGATTAACGATAACGACCGTACTTATATCGGTAATCCCACTCCGGAATGGTCGTTCTCGATGAATAATGGTTTTACTTATAAAAATTTCGATTTGCAACTATTTCTGCAAGGAGTGGCCGGAAATGATATTTACAATGCAAACCGTATTTGGCAGGAAGGGATGTCGGTACCGCAAAATCAAACTGCGAAAGTATTGGACCGATGGACAGGCGAGGGAACAAGCAATTCCGTTCCGAGAGCTGTATATAGCGATCCCAATAAGAATACACGGCATTCCAACCGATTTGTGGAAGACGGTTCTTATCTGAGAATTAAAAACCTGACGTTTGGTTATACCTTACCCGAGACTGTTTCGAAGAAGGCATTTTTACAAACAGTACGCCTTTATATGACTTGTCGGAATCTCTATACTTTCACCAAGTATTCGGGTTTCGATCCCGAAGTGGGAGCCAATGGAGTAGATCTGAGTACCTACCCGCTTACTCGTACTTACAGTTTAGGAGTAAATGTTAAATTCTAAGATTAAAATACCATAAATCATGGAACGAAGCATGTAAATTAATAATTTAAGCCACAAGAGAATACTGTTTTTAATTGCATGCGAGTTCCATACGACCATAAATAAAAATAAAAAATAACGTATGAAAAAGATAATATATATAAGTCTTATTATAGTAGCTTTTTTCCTGGCTTCCTGTTCGGATTTTCTGGATAAAGAACCTTATGAAGACCCGAGTGCGGAAGTTTTAAGTGATAAAGAATCTGCCATGGCTTTGGTAAATGGAGCCTATCAACCCCTTCAGCGTCCTAAACTCTATAACATGCGTATCTGGACCCTCGATATTATTGCCGGCAATAGCGAAGTAGGAGCCGGAGGAGGAACAGACGGGATCGAGACGGTAGATATAGCTAATTTTGTAACTGCTACCGATAATGCTGCTGCTCTGGATATATGGCGTGGACCGAATCCCGGTATCTTGTATTGTAATACGGTACTGGAAAGTGTACCTTCTATGGATATAGAGCAAAGCCTGAAAAACCGGTGTATTGGTGAAGCCAAATTCTTGAGAGCACATTACTATTTTATTTTGGTACAACTGTTTGGAGATGTTCCTTTAGCTGTTACTACACCTAAGCCGGGAGATAATCTGAAACCGACACGAACAGACAAGATGACAATTTACAATGAAGTTATCATTCCCGATCTCAAAGAAGCTATCGAACTTCTTCCTCCACGAGAAGAATACTCGGGAAGTGATATCGGACGGGCATCTAAAGGTGCGGCGGCAGGCATGCTGGCGAAAGTTTATCTGACATTGGGCCGGTATAGTGAAAGCTTGGAGATGTGCAATCTGGTAGAAACGCTGGGATATACATTAAATCCCGATTACAGTGACTGCTTCGGCGGTGAAGCAAGAAATAAAAATACTGAGGAATCACTATTTGAAGTTCAATACTATGGATTGACTAAGGCCGACTTCTGGAATGACGAAAATCAAGCTTGTTGGTTAAGTACTTATATGGGACCGAGAAATTCGGGATGGGTAGGGGGAGCTTACGGATGGAATCAGCCTACACAAGAATTTGCAGACCTGTATGAGGTCGGAGACTTACGAAAAGACAAAACCATTCTTTACGAAGGAGGTTCGCCATTTGATGGAAAAACATATAAGTCGAATATGTCTAATACAGGATATAATGTTCGTAAGTTTTTAGTACCGTTGTCGGTATCGCCTGATTATAATACCAACTCGGCAAGTGTCGTTGTACTGCGCTATGCAGATGTATTACTTATGAAGGCCGAGGCCTTGAATGAATTGGGACAAACCTCGGAGGCGGTAGAGCCGCTTTATCAAGTGAGAAAAAGAGCCGGGTTAACCCATCGGGCAGATGTGGAAGGACTTACTCAAGACCGGATGCGTGACAAGATCAGAGAGGAACGCCGTATCGAACTGGCATTCGAAGGGCATCGATGGTTTGATATGATACGTTGGGACGGCGGGCAATATGCGCTCGATTTCTTACACTCAATAGGTAAAATAAACGCTTCCCGGAAGCATTTGCTGTTTCCTATTCCGCAAAAAGAGATAGATACTAATCCTAATTTAAAACAAAACCCGGGATATTAATTATCAAATATAGAATTATCATGAAATTATACAAAATAGTAGCATTATTCTCATTTTTATTACTTGGTTGGGCTTGTACCGATGAAGGCAATACGGAATATAACAAAGGGGATCAACCGTTAGAAATAAACGCATCTAAGGAATCGGTAGAATTGGATGCGCTGAATCCGAACTCGGAAGCTGTAAAGTTTATCTGGACATCAGGGACGAACAGCGGCTCCGGCTTGGCTATAGAATATGTTTTCCAACTCGATAGACAAGACGGTAATTTCGAGAACGGAATATCCGTAGATATGGGGCGTAACGTGTATGAGAAGTTATATAAAAATGAAGAGTTGAACGATTTGATTACAGGTAAATTCGGGGTAGCTCCCAATACGGAAACGATATTCCAATACCGGATTACAGCCAACCTGGCATCCGGAAAGGAGGAGACTCAGGTCTCTCCTCTCCGGACAATAAATATCAAGAGCCATAAACCTGTCACAAAGACATTATACCTGATAGGGGATGCAACACCGAACGGTTGGAGTGCCGAGGATGCAACCGAAATGAAGCCGGTTACCAATACTCCGAAGGCCTTTTCATGGACGGGCAATCTTTCGGCCGGAGAATTTAAACTGATAACCACGTTAGGAGAATTTCTACCTTCTTATAATAGGGGAGAAAATGATACCAAATTGGTACTTCGTGAATCGGATGCAGACCCTGACAATAAATTTATAATCACCGAAGGTGGAACTTATACAATAAAAGTGAATCTCATTTCAATGGCAATCAGCATAACGAGAGGTGAAGGACCTGAATTTACGGAACTTTGGTTTGTCGGTAATCCTACAAGTTGGAACTTCAAACCGATGACAGTCAATCCGCTCGATCCGTTTGTATTCCATTATAATGACGATTTGTCGGCCGGAGGAGAGTTTAAGATAGGAACAGCTGAAGGAAATTGGGATGCTGTATTTTTCCGTCCCGGAATAAATGAACAACCGGAAGGGACAAATCTTGATGTGGATAAATGGGCAGGTGATCCGGATTATAAATGGAATATACCGGGGGGAGTTTACAAGATTAAACTCGATATTCGTGATATGAAAATAGATATTATTCCTTTTATACCTTTTGCTATGATTTATCTGGTGGGAGATGCTTCTCCGAACGGATGGGACATTGTGAATGCTACACCCATGACAGCGACTTCCGATCCTTATAAGTTTACGTGGACCGGAAGATTGAATATTGGTGAATTGAAATTTACATTGGATAAACAAGACGACTGGAACGGTGCTTGGTTTACCGCAGGTGAAGCCGATAAAAATCCGACAGGTGATGTAGAGCAAATGATTTATAACTATCCGGGGGCAGGAGTGGATTATAAATGGAGGATTCCGGAGGCCGGTACCTATACAATTGAGTTAGATCAATTGAAAGAAACGGTGATAATCAAGAAACAATAATATAATTAAAGGAGAATGTCAAAAGGTCGGTTATTTCCCGTCGGAGTTACGAATTGTAATCAATTGCCCCCCTTTTGACATACCTTCACACTATTAATGACAAAATGAATAAAATATACTTATATATACTACTCTGCTTTACAGCTTTTTTCCTTGGTTGCGAAGATTATTACAATACGGATAATGACCCCGTAGTATATGGGATGACTTATTTCAAATCGGATTTACAGACGGATAAGGCTTGTTATAAGCCGGGTGAATCGGTTCATTTTACTTTAACAGAAAAGCCGTCCGGGAATGTAAAAGTCCGCTACTCCCATTTGGGAAAAGTGATTTCGGAAGAAATTTTATCGTCAGACTCGTGGAGTTGGAATGCTCCTTCCGACGATTACAAAGGGTATTTGGTAGACATTTATGAAGTAACGGACGGAAAAGAAAAAATACACGGGAGTATTGCTGTGGATGTATCGTCAGATTGGAAAAAATTTCCGCGCTACGGTTTCCTGTCCTCGTATGGAAAATTGTCGGAAAAAGAGATGGAAAATAATATAGAAATGCTTAACCGTTATCATATCAACGGCATCCAATTTTACGATTGGATGCACGATCATCAACGGCCGTTGGCCGGAACGGTTGAAAGTCCTTCCGCATCATGGGCAGACTTGATGGGCAGGACTAACTATCTGTCAACGGTTAAGGGATATATTAATGCTGCACATAACAGGGGAATGAAAGCCATGTTTTATAATCTTGCATTCGGAGCCTTGAGTAATGCAGCAGCAGATGGAGTAAAAGAAGAATGGTATATTTTTAAAGACCGGAATCATTCGGAGAAAGACAATCATCATCTGGACCCTCCTTTCCGCAGCAGCATTTATATCACAAATCCCGGACACCGGGAATGGCAAAATTATATTGCAGGAAGGCATAACGAGGTATATAAAGTTTTCGATTTCGACGGCTATCATATTGACCAGTTGGGAAATAGGGGAACTGTGTATGATTACAATGGAAATACAGTAAACCTCAGTGCAACATACAATTCCTTTATTTCGGCTATGAAGCAGGCCAACCCGGATAAACGGCTGGTTATGAATGCTGTTTCTCAATATGGACAACAGCGGAGTATTGCACGATCAGAGGTTGATTTTTTATATACTGAGGTTTGGGATGAATCCAATACTTTTGACCAACTGGTACAAGTTATACTCAATAATAATGAGTATAGCGAAAATACAAAAGCAACTGTCTTGGCAGCCTATATGAATTATGCCCGCTCAGGTAATTCCGGCTATATCAATACACCGGGTATATTACTGGCCAATGCCGTAATATTCTCTTTTGGAGGGGCGCATCTCGAACTGGGAGAACATTATCTTGCCAATGAATACTTTCCTAATTCGAATCTCCAAATGAAATCGGAGACAAAGAAGTCTCTTATGCATTATTATGATTTCCTTGTGGCGTATCAAAATATATTACGTGATGGAGGTGCTTTTTCTCCAATAAATGTACAGTCGGTTGACGGAAGACTTTCATTCGCGAATTGGCCGGCATCACAAGGCAATGTAGCAGTATTGGGAAAGAAATTTACGGATAAGGAGGTAGTTCATCTGATCAATTTTTCACAGGCTAATTCTATGGAGTGGCGCGATACGAACGGAACTCAAAAAGAACCGTCTTTAATGGAAGATGTTAGGATTAAAGTAACGGTGTCAAAAACGGTAGTTAAGGTATGGATGTCTTCGCCCGATATCAATGGCGGAGTTGCCATGAATCCGGAATTTACCCAATCGGGCAACGAAGTGGTAATGACTCTTCCTTCACTTAAATATTGGGATATGATAGTACTTGAATATCAATAATAAGAAATAAAAAAATCATGATACAGAAGGTTTGGTTATTTATAATAGGTTTGGTATTTTCTTCGGTAGCTTTAGGGGCAGAAGAATGTATCTCCTATACCAAAAACGGGAATCGGGTAATTTTCAATTGTAAAGGTGGTTCTAAATTGTCATTGACAATAAATAGCAGTTCCGTAGTTAAAGTTTGGTTCGATCAATCGGGGAAATTTGAAAGAAACAATGAATCTTTTGCAGTAGTAAATGAAAGCCTTGAGGAGGTAGGCGAGATCAATGTCAATGATGAGCCGTCCTGCTACGAAATATTTACTTCAAAACTACGTATCAGGATAAATAAAAATCCGATGCAATTACAAATATTCGACAAATGGCAGAAGTTGGTTTTTGGCGATTTCAAAGAGAAAGGACATATAGCCGATTCAAAAGCCGTGAAGGCTTATAAAGTGTTACGCAACGATGAACAGTTTTTCGGACTGGGAGAAAAAACGGGACCTTTGAATCGTCGAGGACGTTCCTATAAAATGTGGAACAGCGACCGTCCTTGCTACAGCGTAACGGAAGACCCGCTGGCTAAAAGCATTCCTTTTTTTATGAGCAGTTATCGTTACGGAATATTCTTGGATAACACGTATAAGACAGAATTTAAGTTTGGAACGGAATCGGATGAGTACTATTCGTTTGAGGCACCTGCCGGAGCTTTCATCTATTATTTCATATTCGGAAAAGATTACAAGGATATTCAACAACAATATATCCGGTTGACAGGCAAACCGATTATGCCGCCCAAATGGGCGTTGGGATTTGCTCAATGCCGGGGATTATACACCAAAGAGACTCAGGCGCTGGAAGTCGCTGCGGAATTTCGTAAACGAAGGATCCCTTGCGATATTATCTATCAGGATATAGGGTGGACTCAGTATTTACAGGATTTTGAATGGCGAAAAGGAAATTATACCGATCCTGAAGGAATGCTGAAATCATTGAAAGAACAAGGTTTTAAGATGATAGTATCTCAGGATCCTGTTGTTTCCCGGGAAAATAAAAAACAATGGCAGGAAGCCGACAAATCAGGATATTTTGTAAAAGATATCCGTACCGGAAAATCGTACGATATGCCTTGGCCTTGGGGCGGAAATTGTGGGGTTGTGGACTTTACTATTCCTGAAGTTGCCGACTGGTGGGGCGCTTATCAGCAGAAACCGATAGACGACGGAATAAGCGGATTCTGGACAGACATGGGAGAACCCGCCTGGAGTAACGAAGAAGATACGGATCGCCTGAATATGAAACATCATATAGGGATGCATAATGAAATACATAATGTGTACGGTCTGACATGGGATAAGGTAGTAAAAGAACAGTTTGACAAACACAATCCGAATAAACGTATTTTTCAGATGACACGCTCCGCCTATGCCGGTTTGCAGCGCTATACTTTCGGATGGACAAATGACAGCGGTAATGGAAATGATGTGCTTGAAGGCTGGGGACAACTCGAAAATCAGGTAGCGGTAGGCATCTCTGCCGGATTGGGTGGTATTCCGTTTTGGACAACCGATATATCGGGATACTGTGGTGATATAACCGACTATAAAGCTATGGGAGAGCTTTATACCCGTTGGATGCAGTTTGGCATATTCTGCCCTTTGAGCCGTGCCCATCATGAAGGAGATAATGCTGTTGAACCGTGGATGTTCGGAGAGGCAGTAGAAAAAAACAGCAAGGAAGCCATTGAGTTAAAATATCAATTATTCCCTTATCTATACACCTATTCGCGTATAGCACATGATACCGGTTTACCAATAACAAGAGGCCTGTTTATGGAATACCCGAATGATGAGGAAGCATTAAAAATAGATAACCAATTCATTTTCGGACAAGAATTACTGGTTGCTCCCGTACTGAAAAAAGGCGAACGTGTAAAACGTGTATATCTTCCCGACGGCGAATGGATAGACTTCAACGATAAAAAAACGGTTTACCTCGGCGGACAAACCATAGCCTACCGTGCACCATTGAATACGATTCCTATTTTTGTAAAGAAAGGATCTGTCATCCCGATGATGCCTGTTATGCAATATATACATGAGAAAAAGGATTATCCTTTGTTCATTCATATTTTTCCAAACTATGAGGATGAAAGCGCCCGGTTTGAACTTTATGAAGATGAGGGAGAAAGTCTTGATTATCTGAAAGATATTTATTCAAAGACAAATTTTGTATGTACCACTCGGAGTGACGGTTATACAACCTCTATTGAACCAAAAGATAACGATTTTAGACAATCCGAAAGAAGAAATATTATTCTGATATATCACTTGGAGCAAAAACCGAAGAGTGTGTCTGTAAATAACAAAATCATTGGGAATGTAGAAGAAAATAGAATTTCGGATAATCGGGAGAATGATTTTTCTTCTATAGAATGGTCGTGGAATGACACCACTAAAGAATGCCGGGTAAAAGTTCCCGATAAAAGAGAAAACGTAAATGTATCAATCAAAATAAAATAATAAGAAGAATGAAAAAAATACTTTTGCTGCTAAGCATTTGCTTGGCAGGGGGGATGGTGCATGCCCGGGAATTAAAGTCTCCCGACGGAAATCTGCTAATGAAATTTCGGTTACAAAGTGGAGGAATACCCACCTATGAGCTCGATTATAAAGGAATTCAAGTGATAAAAACGAGTAAGTTGGGACTGGAATTGATTGGTAACACAACCAAAGTAGAGTTTGGTGCAGAACCGGATATAAGATCAGAACAAAAAGACCCGAAAACTTCTTTATTCGATAATTTTGAGATTGCAGCTACACAAACTTCCGCTTTTGATGAAACCTGGCAACCGGTATGGGGAGAAACCAAAGATATTCGTAACCGGTATAATGAATTGGCAGTTACCCTCAATCAAAAGGAGACCGACCGGCAAATGATTATACGTTTCCGGTTGTTTGATGACGGATTGGGATTCCGTTACGAGTTTCCCAAACAAAATAATCTCATCTATTTTGTTATCAAGGAAGAACGTACCCGGTTTGCGATGACCGGCGATCATACAGCCTACTGGATACCGGGTGATTATGATACACAGGAATATGATTATACTACCTCCCGCTTGTCCGAAATAAGAGGGCTGATGAAAGAAGCTATTACTCCCAATGCTTCGCAAACTTCTTTCTCTCCGACCGGTGTTCAAACGGCATTGCAATTAAAAACAGATAATGGAATATATATTAATCTGCATGAAGCCGCACTTATCAATTATGCTTGTATGCATCTGAATCTGGATGACAAAAACTTTGTTTTCGAATCATGGCTTACTCCCGATGCGAATGGAACTAAAGGGCATTTACAAGCGCCTTGTAATACACCGTGGCGAACGATTATTGTAAGTGATGATGCACGGGATATTCTTGCGTCAACTATGATACTGAATCTGAATGAACCCTGCAAGATAGCAGATACTTCATGGATTAAACCCGTTAAGTATGTGGGCGTATGGTGGGAAATGATTACAGGAAAAAGCGAATGGTCTTATACCTATGATTTGCCAAGTGTACAATTAGGTATAACCGATTATTCGAAAGTAAAGCCGCATGGACGTCATGGTGCAACAACCGAAAATGTGAAACGCTATATCGACTTCGCAGCCAAGCATGGTTTTGATGCCGTATTGGTTGAAGGGTGGAATGTCGGCTGGGAAGACTGGTTTGGAAATTCAAAAGACTATGTGTTTGACTTCCTCACTCCTTATCCCGATTTCGATCTGAAAGGAATACGTGATTATGCAAAAAGTAAAGGCGTGAAAATGATGATGCACCACGAGACTTCGGGTTCTATCCGTAATTATGAGCGTCATCTGGATAAAGCATACCGATTTATGAACGAAAACGGATATACTTCCGTTAAATCGGGATATGTGGGAAATATGATTCCGCGTGGTGAATTCCATTACAGCCAATGGATGAACAACCATTACATGTATGCTATAGAAAAAGCAGCAGAACATAAGATCATGGTGAATGCACACGAAGCAACCCGCCCTACGGGAGTTAGTCGTACATGGCCTAACCTTATCGGAAACGAGTCGGCACGGGGTACGGAATATCAGGCTTTTGGCGGCAGTAAACCGAATCATGTTACTGTACTTCCCTTTACTCGTTTGATAGGAGGACCAATGGATTATACTCCGGGGATTTTTGAAATGGATATAGAGAAAATAAATCCAAATAATAAATCACATGTAAACAGTACCTTGGCTAATCAATTGGCTTTATATGTTATCATGTCCGGTCCGTTACAAATGGCTGCCGATTTTCCGGAAAATTATGACCGTTTCCCGGATGCCTTCCAATTCATAAAAGAGGTAGCCCTCGATTGGGATGACAGTAAATATCTTGAGGCCGAGCCGGGAGAATATGTTACGGTGGCCCGTAAAGCAAAAGGAACCGACAACTGGTTTATTGGAAATGTGACCGGTGATAATGCATTTACTTCCGCGATTTCTTTTGATTTCTTAGATGCGGATAAACAATATATTGCAACGATTTATGCCGATGCCAAAGAGGCGGATTACAAAACAAATCCCCAAGCATATATTATTCGGAAAGTAGTAGTAACTCACAAGTCAAGATTGACTCAATTATCTGTGCCGGCCGGCGGATATGCGATAAGCATTTTTCCTGTAACAGATAAGAACCAAACTAAAGGTTTAAAGAAATTGTAATAAGTGAAGGAACAAATTTTATAGGGTGTTAATTCTATTTTTCCAACTATGACTGTTTTTACAAAGGCTTTTCTTATTTTTGTGACAATTCATAATTCATTTGCCATGAAAAAAAATCTTTTGTTCATCTTGCTTCTTTTTTGGAATATACTGTTGGGTTTTTCTCAAATCGTTGTTGATTATCCGTACGTTGAAAATGCCTCTACAGAACACCTCATGATCAATCGGCTGGAGATTACGGATTCGTTGACCGTTCTCCACTGTGATGCTTACCATTTACCGAACTATTGGGTAATGATCCCTTCCCAAGCTTGCTTGCGGGGAGAATCGGGAAAAATTTATAAGTTGATTCGTTCCCAAGGTTTTGAATTGGATAAAGAAGTATATATGCCGGAATCGGGAACCGTAACTTTTTCTCTTTATTTTGAACCGCTCGACAAAACGGAACCGTCTTTTGATTTTATGGAAGACTTGAATAAAATAAATGAGAATTCATTGCGGGGTATTCGACCGGTATGTCCGGAATCCGACGCTTCGGTTCGATGTATCTTAAAAGGAGAAGTAATTGATCGTCCTCTTTCCAACCGGTTGAAATTGACAAGGTCCGGAGAAGATTTGAGACTCAAGGGAATTTATATTCCTATTAAAAACGGCACTTTTGCGTATGAATTAAACTGTGATGATAACGAAGTGTGGGAGTTATCGTTTGTAGATGAATACATGAGAGGCAGTTGGCGTCCCGTATCTTTTTTTTCGGAGAATGGAATTATTTCAATGAAACTTTATCCGCAAGATCGATATGAGGAAAACAAAGTGGAAGGCGGAAACTTAAATCAAGAATTAAACAATCTTGACAACCGAAAGAAAACTTTATTTTGGGACGAACAAGAAAAGTTGTATAAAGAAATGGAACAATTGGGAGAGAATCAATATGGTCCCACCGCCCGGCATCTCTTTGGTTTGTTGGAAACGGCGGAATCTGCCGTGAGAGACAGTTTATATCGTGAGTTAAATCAACTGCAACAGTCCGGTGAGATTTACTCTGCCGAGGGAAAAATAATATGGAATAAAATGCGTGAAACGGGTCAAAAAGAAAAAGAATGGGAACTGGAGTATATAAAAAACAATGTTTCATTGACCGGTTATTTCAGATTACTTCAAAATATGACATGGATTGAACGCAATCCGTTGGGACCGGCTCCTTATGTAGAACTTTTCAACCAAGTGTATCAAAAGGAATATCCCGAACACCCTTATACTATGGAGTTACAACAAAAGATCAGCACATTTACAAGCATAAAAAAGGGAGGGAAATATATTGATTTTACAGCCCCCGATTTTGACGGAAATTCAGTAACTCTTTCAGATCGGATAAAAGGGAAAGTGGCATTGATCGATTTATGGGCCTCCTGGTGCGGGCCTTGCAGGAGACTGTCGAAAAGCATGATTCCCGTTTATGAAGAATATAAAGACAAAGGATTTACCGTAATTGGAGTTGCTCGCGAAGAAAAGTTGTCCAACGGGATTAATGCTGCCGAAAAAGACGGTTATCCGTGGTTGAATCTTGTAGACCTGCAAGATGAAAATAAAATATGGGAAAAGTACGGTGTCGGGAATGCCGGCGGATCTACTTTTTTGGTGGATCGCGACGGTACCATTTTGGCTGTTCATCCTACCGCTGAAGAAGTAAGAAAAATATTGGATTCATTGCTTAAATAATATTGCCCGGCAGCCGGAAAATATACAGCAAAGAGATTATATCAAAAGTTCGGTTATTTCCCGGAAAGGTTACGAATCGGATGCGATTACCTCACCGGGGATAAAATGTGCATAACTTATTAAGTCTGTTTAATACTGAATCAACGACTTACTACCGGATTTATTTTGCTTGTTGATAAACTCTGACATAATCTATTTCATAATTCAAAGGGAATGCGGAATCATCCGGGGTTCCTCCGTTTATTCCCCCGATAGCCAAATTCAACAGTAAATAATGCGGTTGCCGGAACGGATTTTTATATTCACCCAAGGATCCGTTGCCGGTATTTTCCAAGAATGTTTCATTTAACAATTCATCATCCAGGTATAAACGGATGGAGTTTTCGTCCCAATCCATTCGCCATACATGAAACTTTTCTTCCCAATGGTTGTCTTTATCCGTGAAGCGGATAAAAGGGATTTTGGACGAATTCCATTCGGCCCGATAACGTTGGTCCGTTCCCCAAGCCGTATTGGCTAAAATGTGAGGGATATTGTTTATCCGATAATATTCCATAATATCAATTTCTCCGTTGGAGGGCCATTCCATTGAATTACCCAAGGTCCAAATGGCAGGCCACGCTCCGCCGGCGGTAGGAATTCGGGCCCTTATTTCGAAGCGCCCGTATTGGAATTCTTTCTTA
>DAIQOU010000027.1:0-19034 GCA_036787725.1 Bacteroidales bacterium | reverse complement strand
TGCCGGATATAAATAATATAATAATGGTTAAAGTTCCAACATACAACAAATTAAAATTCAGCATTATAAATGGTCCCTACGAGGACCTTCCTTTTAGAGGAGACCTGCTTAACACAGAACAACTCAAATCATTTGCCCGAAACCTGGCTAAAAAACAGAAAACAGCATTAGGCACTCGTAACGATTACCTGCCTCGAAGGCTTGAATACAATGACAGAATATTACAAGAATATAATAACGAAACATTATCATTAAAAAATCCTCAATATATTTCCCCTGCGGGCGAATGGTTGATCGATAATTTCTACCTGATCGAAGAACATATTCAACTGGCCCGTAGGCATTTTCCCAAAAGTTACAACCGGGAATTGCCTTGCATACAAGAAGGTCCTTTTAAAGGATTGCCCAGAGTATACAGTATCGTTGTTAAAATCATTTCCCATACCGACGCTCAAATCGACGAGGACTTATTAAATGTGTTTTTTGAAGCCTACCAAACAGAAACAATCCTGAAATTGGGAGAATTGTGGGCTGTTCCCATCATGTTAAGACTCGTATTGATAGAGAATCTTCAACGCATAGCCGCTCGGTTGAGAATCGATCAAGAGGATCGGTTAAAAGCCACCATATGGGTAGAGAAATTCAAAAAAAAGATAAACGAAGGTTCATCCGAAATTATTGAATTAATTTCCGAAATGAACAAATCGGATATTACGCTTTCAGGGGCTTTTGTTTCCGAATTTTATAAAATATTATCTTCTCCCAATGCTTCGCTGCAACTGGTAAAAAACTGGCTCGAACAAAAATTGTCCGAAAAAGGATTATCCGGAGAAGAACTCATGTATATAGAAAGTCAGCAACAGGCAGCCGATCATCTTTCGGTAAGCCAAAGTATTAAAAGTCTTCGTTTCCTCAATACTTACGAATGGAGAAATTTCGTCGAAAGATCCAGTCCGGTAGAAGAAATGCTTCGGAAAGATCCGGCAGGTATTTATCCTCTCATGGATTTTGACACCCGCGATCATTACAGGCATGTTATCGAAAGAATAGCCGCTCACGGTAAACTGGAAGAAAGCGTCGTGGCCGGACAGGCCATTCGTTTGGCCGAAACAACACGAAGCAAATCAGCCGACGAAAAGCATGCGCATGTAGGTTATTATTTAATCAATAAAGGAGTAAAACTGCTGATAAGAAATCTTAATATCCAACGAACACCGGGATATCGCTTCCGACAATTCATTAAAACACATCCTTTCACTTTTTACGGCGGGTCCATCTTTTTGATCTCGCTGGCTGCTACGATGGGTTTCATTGGTTTTATGAAGTCTCCGGATTTATTCCCGACCAACATACAGCTGATTATTCTCGCTGTACTATTCTTTATAAGTGTAAGTCAATTGGCTGTATTTCTGGTCAATTGGATTTCTTCTTTACTTCTCAGGCCCGACAAACTTCCGAAACTGGACTTTTCAAAAGGAATCCCTCGTCATTGTCAAACCATCGTAGTCATTCCTACGCTTATTTCTACGAAAGAAGGAATAGATAAACTATTAAGCGATTTGGAAATTCACTATTTATCCAATCGGGAAAGGAATCTTTTTTTCGGACTTCTTTCCGACTATTCGGATGCAGACAGTAAAGAACTGCCCGGAGATGAAGTGTTATTGGAACAAGCACGGAAGGGAATACAACATTTAAATAAAAAATACGCTTCCGCAAACAATACGCTCTTTTATTTATTTCATCGCAATCGTACGCGAAACAACAAGGAAAAACAATGGATGGGTTACGAACGCAAACGCGGTAAATTAATGGCATTTAACCGGTTTTTAACAAACGGCGATACAAGTAATTTTGCTGTTATTGAAGGAAATACCGGCCGACTGACAACTATAAAATATGTCATTACGTTGGATGCCGATACCCAACTGCCTCCCAAAACGGCCTGTAAACTCATAGGTACCATGGCTCACCCGTTAAACAAACCGGTAGTCGATCCCAAACGCAATATCGTAATCGACGGCTACGGGATCATTCAACCGAGAATTTCAACCGGCTTACAAAGCAGTCAGCGTACTCATTTTGCCCGTTTATTCTCGGATACCACCGGTATCGATCCTTATACCCGTACCATTTCCAATATTTATCAGGATCTGTTTCATGAAGGATCTTTCGTCGGAAAAGGAATTTACGACGTAGAAGCCTTCGAACAAACATTAAACAATCGTTTTCCCGATAATAAAATATTAAGCCACGACCTGATCGAATCCATTTATGTCCGTTCCGGACTGGCAAGTGAAATTGAACTGTACGAAAATTATCCGGCAGGTTATACCATGGATGTAAAACGAAGACATCGATGGATACGGGGCGATTGGCAAATCATTCAGTGGTTACTTCCCCGAGTTCCCGTTCCGGACCGTAAATCAGTCAAAAATCCCATTTCTTCTTTGGGAAAATGGAAAATAGCAGACAACCTCCGAAGAAGTTTGGTTCCGCCGGCTACTTTGTTATTTTTAATCGGATTTTGCATGATTTTTCCCCACTATGTATGGATCGGATTATTATTATTAGTCGCATTGATAATACTGCCTTTATTGTTCATGGCAGCCGGAAACCTCTTCAGAAAATCAAAGGACCAATCGTGGGATCTGCATTTTCGAGAAGTAAAACATCAAACGGGAAAACAATTAAAACAGATCTTGTTTTCGCTGACCACCTTACCGTATGAGGCCTATCTCTGTACTGAAGCCATTATCAGAACACTTTACCGACTTCTTATTTCCGGCAAAAAACTGATGGAATGGCAAACTTCTGCCGATACGGACCGCCGGACAAGGGGCTCCGTAAGCGCTTTTTATAAACAGATGTGGTTTTCGCCTTTCTTTGCCGTTGTATGCGGAATAATAGCAGGATTATATAATCCTGTTTTACTTTATATTTTTCCTTTTCTGCTTTTATGGTTTTTCGCTCCCTACATCGCATGGAAAATGAGTAAGCCGATCGCTCTGAAATATAAAAATATCACGGAAGAGCATACTCGTTTATTACGTCGGATTGCACGAAAAACGTGGCATTTCTTTGAAGTATTTGTAAACGAAAAAGAAAATTGGTTACCACCCGACAATTTTCAACTTCTTCCCAAGCCGGTAACGGCCTCCCGAACTTCACCCACCAATATAGGACTTTCCTTATTGGCTAACTTTGCGGCATACGATATGGGGTATCTGACCGGAGGAAAAGTAATCGAACGAACCAATCAAACGTTTATTACCCTTACCAAAATGGAGAAGTTCAGGGGACACCTTTTTAACTGGTACGACACCCGAACGTTGGAACCCTTGTATCCCAAATATATATCCAGCGTAGACAGCGGCAATTTAGCAGGACACTTATTGACTGTGGCACAAGGATTCAGGAATATGATAAATGATCCGGTATATTCCCCAGCTTACTGGGGAGGCCTTCTCGATACAGTAAGAATACTGAAGGAGAGAAACGGATCCAACATCTATTTACATAAAATGGAAGAGATCGGCACCTCCGTAAATACAGGAAATTTATATGAAGTATACTCCTCCTTGATCGAAGCAGAAAAAATAATAATAAAGAATATAGTAGAAATTCCGGAAGAGGACGCGGAATTGCAAGAATGGAGTAATTGCTTATTACAAGATTGCCGGAATTACCTGAACGAAATGGGAATACTGATTCCTTGGGTTAAAATGGATCACCCGGAAAAATACAAAACCCAATTGGAAAAAATGGAAATAAAGGATTCCGAATATCAGAGCGTTTATGATTTCCTGACAAGCATTCCGACTCTAAAAGAAGTATCTGAATTGGAAGAAAGAATATGTCCGATCATAGAGAATTATCTTCTCTCGTTTCAAGGGGATGCCTCGCAAACCGCAACAGTGGAATCGGCTTATTATAACGATTGCTTAACTTATCTCCGACAAGCATCCCGGGAGGCAAATCAACGCATACAACCGATAAATACATTAGCCTACCAAAGCGAAGTGTTTTCCAAAATGGATTTCGGGTTTTTATATGATCCGGAAAAGAAATTGTTTCGTATCGGATATAATGTAAACGAACATAAATCGGATGCAGGTTGTTACGATATGTTGGCTTCGGAAGCTCGCCTATGCAGCTATGTAGCCATCGCCCAAGGACAAGTACCCGAAGAACATTGGTTCTCATTAAACCGTTTATTGATTGTACAACAAAACAATCCTATTTTATTATCTTGGAGCGGTTCTATGTTTGAATACCTCATGCCTCTGCTGGTAATGCCCAACTTTGAAGAAACATTATTGGACTTGACTTACAAAGGTGTAGTACGAGAACAAATCAAGTACGGAAAAAAATTCAATGTTCCTTGGGGAATCTCGGAATCCGGTTATAACCGTACCGATATACAATTTAATTATCAATATAAAGCTTTCGGGATACCCAGTCTGGGACTCAAAAGAGGATTAACCAAAGAACTGGTAATTGCACCTTATGCTACCGTTCTTTCATTGCCTGTCGATCCGGAAAATACATGTAAAAACATGGAACGCCTTACGCGTGAAGGACATGAAGGTAATTTCGGATATTATGAAGCAATAGATTACACCCCTTCTCATCTGCCACCCGAAGAATCCAGTGCAAACATCAATTCTTTCATGTCGCACCATCAAGGAATGAGTTTGGTATCCCTTTCCAACTTCTTAATAAATAACCGAATGCAAAAACGGTTTATTGGTTTTCCTATACTAAAGGCATACGAATTGCTCCTCCAAGAACAGGTTCCCTACAGTATAAGCGCCAATGTAATCTCCGATGATTCAAAATATGAAATAGAAGGGATTCATCCGTTGGCTTCCAACTCATTCCGTATCAACCGGGTATATACTCAAGCAGATACGTCGGAAGTCAATATCCTGTCCAACGGAAGATATCGGGTAATGATTAATAATTCCGGTTCGGGATACAGCCGATGGAATAATCTGGCAGTAACGCGATGGAGGGAAGACGCCACGTCTGACGATAAAGGATTTTTCATTTATTTAAGAAAACCGGATACCGGCGAATTCAAATCAATCGGGCTGCAACCGGTAAACGTTCCCAAAGAGAAATATGAAGTAAGATTCACCCAAGCTTACGCAGAATTTACCGAAGAAATGTTCGGAATGGAAGTGAAAACAAAAGTATGCGTTTCTCCCGAAGACGACGTAGAACTCCGATGCATCACACTATCCAATCACTCCTCGGAAGAGATTACGATAGAAGTAACCACCTACACAGAGGTTGTTATTGCTCCTCAAGAAGCAGATGAATCACATCCTGCTTTCAGCAATCTATTTGTTCAAACCCGGTACGATGATCAAAACGGAACATTATTGGCCACCAGAAGAGCACGTTCGGAAGAAGAAGAAACACCTTGTTTGTTTCATATGATGGTAACCGACACAGATGATCCGAATGAAATTTCGTATGAAACCGACCGTAATAAATTTATAGGAAGGGGAAGAAATCCGGGAAATCCGTTGGCAATGACTGCTCCGGGCAAACTTTCGGGAAACGTAGGAGCTGTGTTGGATCCCTCTTTCTCTCTGCGACGTACCGTAAAAATAGCACCGGGAGAATCCGTTAACATTTGTATCACACTCGGAATGGCAGAATCGGAACAAACAGTATCCCTATTAGTAGAAAAATACTTAAACTGCAAAATGACGAACCGTGCTTTTGAACTGGCTTGGGCTCATAATCAGATTATTCTTTATCAACTGAATATTTCGGAACCTGAGGCTCAATTATTCATGAAGTTAGCGGGGGCTCTCGTCTACATGAATCCTTCTTTTCGAGCCGAAAATTCCCTATTGAGAAATAATAAACGCGGACAAAGCGGATTATGGGGATACAGCATATCCGGGGATGTACCGTTAATTTTAGTTTTCATTAGTGATTCTAAAGGAATGGAGTTGGTAAGGCAAATTACACTGGCCCACTCCTATTGGAGAATAAAAGGTCTATCCGTCGAAGTAGTCATTCTAAACGAAGATATTTCTGTATACAACCAACCTTTACACGATAATATCATAAATGTCATTTCTACCGGAGTTGAAGGTTTTATGTTGGAAAAACCGGGCGGAATCTTTGTACGATCCGTTAAAAACATGCCTCCGGAAGACCTTACCCTCTTTCAGTCCGTGGCCCGTATCATTCTAAGCGATAAACAAGGTAAATTACCGGAACAAGTCGATAAAATCAATCGGGAAGATTATCAAGCAATCCCTTTCAAACCGTCTAACAAACCGGTCGTTTACGAACAATCGACTTTCAATCCTTATCCCAACCTGATAATGCATAACGGATATGGAGGATTTACCCCGGACGGCAAGGAATATATTATTACTTTACAAGACGGTCAATCCACTCCCGCCCCCTGGTGTAATGTGATCGCCAATAAATATGTCGGAACTGTAGTGTCGGAAAACGGAAGTGTCTATACGTGGGGAGAAAACGCGCGTGAATTCAGGCTTACCTCTTGGAGTAATGATCCCGTACAAGACACACCCGGAGAAGCATTTTATATCCGGGATGAACAAACAGGACAATATTGGTCTCCCTCTCCATTGCCAACAAGAGGAAAAACACCTTATATAATTCGACACGGATACGGCTATACGGTATATGAACATACGGAATATGGCATTAAATCGGAACTTTGGGTATATGTCTCTCCCGATCACCCGATAAAGTTTTCTGTATTAAAACTTAAAAACATTTCAAGGATCAAACGAAAATTATCCGTTACAGGATATTATGAATGGGTACTGGCCGACAGAAGAAGTAAAAGCTTAATGCATATTCAAACTGCAATCGACATTCAATCAGACGTACTGTATGCCCGCAACTATTATAACTCCGATTTTGCCGGAAAAATTGCTTTTATCGATGCCGGAGAATCCCGGACGTATACGGCTGACCGCAAAGAATTTCTGGGACAAAACGGAAACTTATCAGCCCCTCAAGCAATGAAAAATGCACATCTCGGAAGAAGAACAGGAGCCGGAACCGACCCCTGCGGAGTAGTACAAGTGGTTGCAGATCTGACACCCGATGAAGAACAGTCTTTGGTTTTTAAACTGGGGTATGCCCATAACAAAGAAGATATGCGCAGATTAGTTGCTCTTTTCCGTCAGCCGGAAATGGCCCGTAAATCACTTGAAGCGGTATGGGAACTTTGGAATAAAATAGTAGGAACCGTATACGTAGAAACTCCCGACCCGGCCGTAAACATCATGGCAAACGGTCGACTCTTATATCAAACACTGAGTTGCCGCATCTGGGGGCGCTCGGGGTTTTATCAGTCCGGAGGAGCTTTCGGATTCCGGGACCAACTGCAAGATGTAATGGCGTTGATTCATACACGCCCGGAAATTATCCGGGAACAGATTTTACTTGCCGCTTCCCGTCAGTTTACCAAAGGAGATGTTCAGCATTGGTGGCATCCTCCCGTAAACCGAGGCGTAAGAACTCATTTCTCTGACGATTACCTGTGGTTGCCCTATGTAACCTATCATTATGTAACATCCTCCGGAGACACCGGGATTTTGGATGAAACGGTGAGTTTTATTACCGGAAGGGAACTGAGGCCGGAAGAAGAATCCTATTATGATCTCCCGTTGAGATCGGACGAAACAGGTAGCATTTACGAACATTGCAGAAGAAGCATACATTACGGACTAAAATTCGGAATCCACGGATTGCCACTGATGGGCTGCGGAGATTGGAACGACGGTATGAATCTGGTAGGCAAAAACGGAAAAGGAGAAAGCGTTTGGTTGGCCTTTTTCCTTTATGATGTATTAAGCAAATTTTCAACCGTTGCCCGGATTTATAACGATGAATCCTTTGCCAGGTTCTGCGTTTCGCAAGCCGATGAACTGAAAAACAACATCCATCAAAACGCTTGGGACGGACGATGGTATAAACGTGCTTATTTTGATGACGGTACTCCATTGGGGTCTGCCTCCAATGAAGAATGTTATATAGATTCCATTCCGCAAAGTTGGTCGGTAATAAGTAATGCAGGACAAAAAGGCTGCTCTCTCACGGCAATGGAAGAAGTATATAAACAATTAGTAGACCCGAAAGGGCAATTGATTCGATTATTTACTCCTCCATTCGACAAATCAACCTTGAATCCCGGCTATATAAAAGGTTATATTCCGGGAGTGAGAGAAAATGGCGGCCAATATTCGCATGCTGCCATCTGGACAGTATGGGCGTATGCATTGTTGGGAGAAAACGAACGGGCTTGGAAACTTTTTGATCTCATCAATCCCATGAACCACGGAAGTACACCGGATAAAATTGAAACATACAAAACCGAACCCTATGTGATTGCCGCAGATGTTTATACCGCAGAACAACATCTCGGCAGAGGAGGATGGACCTGGTATACGGGATCAGCCGCATGGATGTATCGACTGTTGGTCGAAATGTTGTTGGGAATTACCAAATTAGGGAATAAGTTGCAATTTTCTCCTCTATTACGTACCGAATGGAAGGAATTTAAGGTCAACTATCGTTATTATAATACCATTTATAATATTACTTTTACGCTTTCCAATACATCCCGTCTAATACTGGATGGAAAAGAACAAAACAATAAAAAAGAAATTCAACTGGAAGATGACGGGAAAGAACATATCGTAAATGTACAGCTAACGAAAGATTAACAGCAATAGAGATAAATAAAGGCTGTAAGTCAAAAATGATGTACAGCCTTTATTTCTTTACCGATAAACTACTTTCTATTAAAGTCCCGAAGTTTGATGGTAGTAAATACTTTCTTTGTATGAAGAGGAAAGTCCCCCTGCATTACCCAACTGTAATAACCGGGATCTTCTTTAAATACTTCACAGACAAGACGTCCTTTATATTTTCCGAAATTAATAATTTCTCTTCGTTGTTCGTCATACACAATACGTCCTGCGAAATCAGCATTATTAGTGAAAGAAGAAAATTCAGACAGAAACTGAACATCATTCTTCAGATCGGGATACCTGTCTAACTGGGATTTCAATATTTCGTAAGTAGCTTTTGTATCGGCCTCTGCACTATGAGCACCTTCCAATTCCATGCCACAATAAAATTTATAAGCTGCAGAAAGAGTTCGTTGCTCCTTTTTGTGAAAAATGGTTTGTACATCTATGAACTTTCTTTTCATCAAATCAATATCCACTCCTGCCCGAAGAAATTCTTCCGCCAATAACGGAATGTCAAACCGGTTGGAATTATAACCGGCCAAATCACTCCCTTCAATCTGAGCAGCCAACGACTTGGCGATGGCTTTGAATGGCGGAGCATCTTTTACATCCTCATCTCGGATTCCATGGATAGCTGTAGACTGAGGCGGTATCGGCATTTCGGGATTTATATACCGTGTCCGAGATTCCTCTTCTCCATTCGGATATACTTTTAAATAAGAAATCTCTACAATACGATCGGATACGATACTGATACCGGTCGTCTCCAGATCAAAAAATACTAATGGATTTTTCAAGTTCAATCGCATAATCAATCGGCAATCATCATGGGCATAAGCAACATTAATAAATCTTCATCTTCTTCGTTTTCTACCGGCAACACGAGTCCGGCTTTGGAAGAATCGGCCAGTTCCAACACAATTTCCGAAGAAGTATTATTATTTAACATTTCAATCAGAAAAATACCTTTGAATCCGATACTCATATCTGATCCGTCATATACACAAGATACCGTTTCTTCTGCAGCAGTAGAAAAATCAATATCTTGAGTGGATATCAAAATGCTATTGGAGGAAATACTCAGTTTAACCAAACTGCTGGCCGGATTGGAAAATACCACTACCCGCTTCAATGCATTCAACAACACCAGCCGGTCTATCGTCACCTTATAAGGATTATCTGTAGGTATAACCGCATTATAATTGGGATAGCGGCCTTCAATCAACCGGGAAATAATAACAAAATTCTCTAATGTTATATAAGCATTACTGTCGTCAAAACTGATTTTTACTTCTCCCGATTCTTTAGGAAGAACTGTTCTTAACAAATTAGCCGGTTTTTTAGGTAAAATGAAAGAAGCCCTTTCTTCTCCTTTTACAGAAAGTGATTTAAAACGAACCAATTTATGTCCGTCCGAAGCAACAAATGTCACATCTTCTGTTGTTATATCCAAAAAAATACCATTCATCACCGGACGTAACTCATCATCTGCAACCGCAAAAAGAGACCGACTGATCCCCATTAAGAGTACCGACGAAGGAAGAAAAAGGTTAGCAGCTCCATCATTTAACGGCTTAGGCTGAGGATATTCTGCACCATTCTGCGCTACAAAGTTATACTTCCCGTTTTCATAAGAAATAGATAATTCCAAGCTTTCATCATTGATATCAAATGTAACGGGTTGATCGGGAAGTTCTTTCAACGACTCCAATAAATTCTTGGAAGGAATGGCAAAAACTCCTTCCCCCACTACATCGGCCACTTCTATGGAAGTTACCATACGGGTTTCCGTATCTGCTGCCGTAAGGGTCAATTTATTACCCTTTAACTCAAATAAAAAACAATCTAAAACCGGAATTGAATTTTTAGAAGCGATCACACGCCCTATGGTTTGTAATTGACTCAATAAGGAACTACAAGAAACTACAAATTTCATACGTTATTATTTTATTTTTTTATGGTCGTATGGAACTCGCATGTAAAAAATATCATTTGCTTGAGGCGTAAATCTTTGATTAACATGCTTCGTTTCATATTATTTAATTTAATTTCTTAATTGCATAGAAACCCACAAATATAAGAATTTTATTTTCAACACTCATCTGTCAACTCAAAATTCAGCGACTGTATTTTCGGCGCCTCCAATAAAATACAAACCCATACATGCAAAGAATAGGAAGAATCGGCAGAATCAGGTTGAAAAACAAATAAAACATATTGTTTTGACGAAACTTTCGTTCATCCAACAATGGTAATTGAAATTTCTTGTTCCTTAATGCAATCAATTCTTCATCTTCAGTCATGTATTGTACTGCATTCATTATAAAATCTCTATTACCATATTGTACTCCGGAATAACGGTCATACCCTACCGGAAAAGGAACTATCCGACCCTCTGATTCAAATACTTCATTTTGAACAACCTCTTCGGAAGCTGCTACCAATACTTTGGAATCACGACTGCTTTCGGAAAGGAACGAATGATTTTTTGCATCAATCCCGTCCGGAAGAATACGATTGCGAAACAAAGATGTAAAATGCCCTTCCAACAACACGGCAACGGGCAAATTACGCTCCGTAAAATAAGAAGGATCGGGATCTCTGTTTAACTCCCGAAGAGATACAGGTTCGGGAACTTTCAGAGTTCGAGCCAAATCGGAAGTGGTCAACAATACCTGTTTTGTCACCTTTTCTTCTTCTCCCACCAAGGAAACGGTACTTGCATATTGAGTTTTTACCGGAAGAATATTACGAGTAATCGGATGTCCTTGAACAGGAACCAACAACGGAGCAAAATACCAAGGAATTTCGGCAAATTCCGAACCGGAACTTTCTGCTCCGGTCGTAACGGGAATTTTTCGACTCCTGACATCCTCTACCAAAACCGGATTGATCCGAGCTCCATAAGTAAAAAGCATATCATTCAGATTAATATCATTTAAAAGAGTAGGAGTTTCCCCCGAACTTGCTAACCTGTCTGCATCCAATATAGCGCCATTCACAAAAAACATTAATTTTCCTCCCTTCATTAAATATTGATCCAACACATATTTTTCCCGTTTGGTAAAAGAAGCTCTCGGACCGGCAACAATAACCAGTTCATATTCATCCAATTCTCCGGTTCTGGGAGTCAATGCGCCGGCATCGATCCGAAAAGAACGACTCAATACATCACGTACATCTCCGGTCAATGCATCACTTAATTCCAAATGACCATGTAAAAAGACAATTTTCCGTTCCTCTCGACGCGTCAACGATAAAATAGCTTCCGCAAACCGATACTCCAACAATTCAATAGAGGATTCCAAGTTTTCGTACCCGGAACGTCCTTGCTCGTGTACCAAAATGGAAACAGGCAATTCCGTCTCTCCATATTTAAAAACAACCCAAGGATATACAATCTGTTGGGAGATTTTTCCGCTTGCATCTTTTTCATTTACAGCAATCCCTCGAATACCCTTACTTTCGGCAATTTGTTCCTGATTTTGGCCCGTATCGTACAAATCAAGCTGTGAGATTTTTATCTTTCCGGAAGATAGTACAGACAGATCTTCCAATAAGTCCAATGCAGATCGTTGTAAACGAAGAAAGCCGGGATTCAGATTCCCGGACAAATAAAGGTCTACGTCCAACGATTGTTCTATCCCTGCGACTAATTCAATGGTCTTGCGGCTCAAGGTGTAACGTTTTTCTTTTGTAAAATCAATCCGATAAGAAAATACAGATCCAAGCAATAATATAACCAACAATGCAATAGAATAGCTGATGCGTAATGTTAAGGAAAGTCGAACCTTCAAAGCCAATAAGGTGAACAAAAAGAACAAACCGGATATAAAGAGGACATAAAATAAATCTTTCGTATCAACCAACCCTTTTTGAACCGACTTATAATGAGACAAAAAACCCAAGTTTTCAATAAAATAGCTCACTTTTCCCGAAGAAAACAATCCGGATAAAAGATCAAATCCGTAATAAAACCCGGCACAAAACAATAAACCTAAAATAAAAGCAATGACTTGATTGGAGGTAAGCGATGAAGCAAAAACAGAAATACAGACAAAACCATATAAAATAATAAAAAGACCAATATAAGAACCCAATACCGCAGACAAATCTATATTTCCCGGCGGATTACCCAACATATATACAGAAGCTGCATACAATCCGGTAGGAAGCAAGGCCGCAAGCACAGCTAAATAAACAGCGCCTATTTTAGAAAAAATAATGGAAGATAACCGAACGGGACGAGTGTACAAAAGCAATAAAGTACCGGATCTTTTTTCTTCAGAAAAACTACGTCCGGACAAAGCCGGAATCAACAATAAGAACAAAACGGGTGAAAGCGAAAAAAAAGGAAATAAAGAAGAATAACCGGTCTCGGGAATATTATAAGTACCCGGAATCACCCATAATAATATTCCGCAAAGAAGTAAATAAACCAAAATAAAAATAATTCCCGAAAGGGAAAATAAGGTAAACTTCAGTTCTTTAATCAGTAATGAGATCATCTTTTTTATCAAATCAAACCACAAATGTAAATGAATTTATCGAAATAAAGAGGGTATATGGCTATTTGTAGGGAGGAAAGAATTCAAAAATCACTACTTTTTGCGATTGTGTACCAGAATGGTATCCTTTACCTTTGCAGTGTATTTAGTTCAGAATACAAGCAACACATTAAAGAATTGCTTTGTCATAAGAAGAATTGAATTAGTAAGCCATGCAAATCTTCTGTACAATCGGGACTGTTGGGAAACAATCCCGATTGTGCTTTTAAATAGGCAAAGCTCCATCTCTCTTCCCAACATCACCTGTAAATTCGTACAATTAACTGTAAAATTCATCCGTTTATCTTCCCTATCTTCCAAAATGGAATAATTTACAGAATTATGTACAATTATACATTTTTTCAGAATCGCCTTTGCCGTATGTTTGTTTAGTTAATTATTCTTTATACCATAACATATAAAGCAACGTACATGAGGCACCGAATAAAAAACCGATTTGTTACCCGAATTCAAATATACACATCAATAAAGTTCATCATTTTAATTTAATCCCATATGAAAAATTGTCAATCACGAAAGCTGTTGCCGGCCAAAAGAATGCTGGTATTTCTTTTTATAATTATGCCGGCATTGGTTTTTTCTCAAACGAAAACAATAACCGGCCTGGTTGTTGATGATACCGGAGAAAGCGTTATCGGAGCTTCTGTAGTTATAAAAGGTACTAATACCGGAACAATAACGAATTTAGACGGAAAATTTTCAATCAACGCAACTCCTAACGATGTATTGGTGATCAGTTATATCGGTTTCAATGAAGTATCGATTCCGGTAGGAAACCAAACGAATATCAGAGTTGAAATGAAAGAAGACCTGCAGCAACTGGAAGAAGTGGTGGTTGTCGGTTACGGTGTTCAGAAAAAAAGTGACATTACCGGCGCCATGATCCGCGTTGGGGAAAAGGAAATGAAAGCTATGCCTGTACAAAATGCATTGCAAGCCATGCAGGGTAAAACGGCCGGTGTAGATATAACTTCCAATGAACGCCCCGGAGAAATCGGAGAAATCCGTATTCGCGGCGAACGTTCACTCAATGCCTCCAACGGTCCCCTGTATGTAGTAGACGGAATTCCATTGCAAGGAGTAGGTATCGAAAATCTGAATCCCGGCGATATCGAGTCCGTAGATATATTGAAAGATGCTTCCGCAACGGCAATTTACGGTTCGCGTGGTGCAAACGGGGTTATCTTAGTTACAACCAAAAGAGGAAAGAGTGGAAAAACAATGGTAAACTATGCCGGTACATTATCTATTGAAAAATTGTACGACAGAGAAGAAATGATGAACGCATCCGAATGGCTGGAATACAGTCGTTACGCCAAAACATGGGGCAATGATTTAACCATTTCGAAAGAACAGGACGCCGAATGGTTCGGAAAAGACCCTTATGCTTGGGCCAACATCGAAAAAGGCTGGGCCGGAGGTACATGGGACGGCAGTAAAGTACCTACTTACGACTGGACCAAAGAAGGAAAACAAACAGCTTATACGCACGAACATACGATCAGTATCAGCGGCGGCAGCGACAAACTGCAAGCTTATACTTCTTTCGGATATTTAAAACAGGAAGGAACTCAACCGGGACAATCTTATGACAGGTATACCGCTAAAGCAAGTATAGATGCTCAACCGGTCAATTGGTTTAAAATGGGAACTTCCATGAATGTAACGTATGGCGATCAAGAATACGGATACAACTTTCGCAGAAGTAAAACAGGCGCCAATAATTTGTATAGTGCATTAAAAGGAATGCTGCCCTATGCCGTTCCTTACACTCCCGAAGGAGAATATATTCGGAATCCGGGAGGTGACGTAAATATTATCAACCCGATTCGCGAATCCGATTTATCACGAAACGAACGTCAAAACATCCGTGCTTTCGGTAGTTTTTATGCAGAACTCGACTTTGGCAATATGTTTGAACCGGTAAAAGGGTTGAAGTATCGTTTCCAATTTGGTCCCGATATCCGTTACGGCCGTACCGGTATAGCAGCGGCATCCACATCTATAAACGGGGACGGTCAAAGCAGAGCGGAATATGACACGGAAATAAAGAAATCATGGACATTGGACAACCTGATTTATTATGATAAAATGATCGGAAAACACAGTTTGGGTTTAACTTTACTCCAAAGTGCCTCTGCGTATAAGAAGGAAGGATCGGACATGAGCAGTTTTGTCGAATCCGACAGAGAACTTTGGTATAACATGGGATCGGCTAAAAGTATTCAGGGTTACGGAACAAATCTCACCCGTACCCAACTGGCATCTTATATGGCGCGAGTAAATTACGGTTTTGCCGATAAATACCTGCTTACCGCTTCCGGACGGTGGGACGGCGCATCGATGTTGGCCGACGGACACAAGTGGGACTTCTTTCCTTCACTCGCTTTAGGTTGGCGATTGGAACAAGAAGATTTTATGAAAAATTTGACTTGGATGGATCAATTAAAACTTCGTTTCGGTGTGGGTATAACCGGTAATTCGGCAATTGATGCGTATGCTACATTAGGCGCCGTTTCTCCCAACTACTACCATTTCGGCAACTCTATTGTTCCCGGAATGATAGCTTCCGACCCCTCTGCGGCAGAACCGGTTGTTATGTCCAATAAAGGACTGGGATGGGAAAAAACCACTCAATACAATGTGGGAATTGATTTTTCGGTCTTTAACGGCCGTTTCAGCGGAACAATCGATCTTTATACCTCCAAAACCAAAGACTTGTTAATGAAAAAAGGATTGCCTTCCTTAATTGGTTATACAACAACATGGGCAAATGTCGGTTCTACGGAGAATAAAGGGATTGACATTACTCTCAACAGCGTAAATATTAAGAACCGGAATTTCGGATGGAATTCTTCCCTTACTTTCTCGGCAGATAGAAATGAGATTGTAGAACTTGCAGACGGAAGGTTGGAAGATTTAACTCAAACGGTACCTTGGATTGTAGGAGAAGCGATGGGAATTTACTACGATTATGTATATGATGGAATATGGAAAACGAGCGAAAAAGAAGAGGCTGCCAAATACGGCCGTTTACCGGGACAAATTAAAATAAAAGACATCAGCGGCCCGGACGGTGTACCGGATGGAGTGATAGATGCCAACTACGATCGAAAAGTAGTGGGCACAAGACGCCCGGATTGGTCGGGAGGATTACTGAATACCCTTACTTATAAGAACTTTGAATTGTCATTTTTCCTGTATGCCCGTTTCGGCTTTACTGTGGAAACCGGTGCACAAACTCTTTCGGGGCGCTTTGCAATGCGTAAACTGGATTACTGGATTGCCGGGATCAATGAAAATGCAGAATACTATGCTCCCGGGGTAGGCGGAGAGAGCGGTGATACATACAACAGCTCCATGAATTATCAAGACGGTTCATTCATTAAACTCAGAAACATCTCATTGGGATATAACGTGCCGCCTCAAGCCCTCAGATCTTCAGGAATCTCTAACCTGAAACTATACGTTCAATGCATGAATCCGGGATTGATTTATTCTAAGATTGATTACCTGGATCCGGACTTGGGAGGGTCAACCTATAACAGAAGTTTAGTTCTTGGTCTGAATGTCTCATTTTAAATCCTGAAAAAAATAACGTATGAAACGAATATTTAAACACATAATGTTGGGCATCCTTGCAACAGCTTATTTTACTGCATGTACCAACGATTTTCTGAAAGAAAATTTAATCACTAAAGATAGTACGCAAAGTTTTGAAACAGAAGCCGGCCTGGACAAACTGGGAGTCGGAATATATCAGAACTTTGAACACCATTTCAATTACGAGTTCAGTTATATGTTCACTCAATATGGCACCGACGAAATGTCGGTAGGGAATGATGCTGTTAAGTCCGCTTGGAATAATTATACGGACGGGGTTAACCCGGCGGTCGGCTGGGACCTCAATATCATATGGGATAATATGTATTCCGGTATATCATCCGCCAATATCCTTATAAAAAATGTTCCGCTCTTTTACAACGAAAACAGCCCCAATTATCAAACACGGTTGGGAGAAGGTTACTTTGTTCGCGGATTCAACTACTTCTTCTTAGTAAATCAATTCGGAGGCGTACCGTTGGTAACAACTGTAATTGAAGGCGCACAAACCGACTTCCAACGCAACACGGTAGAAGAATGTTACGAACTGATACTTAGTGACCTCAAAGCAGCTTACGATAACCTTCCCGAAACTCCCTCGGAAACCGGACGACTTACTAAATATGTAGCAGCTCACTTTCTGGCAAAAGCCTCTTTATTTCGCGCCAGTGAAGTAAATGATTCTTGGAATGCAGCTTATAAACAGGAAGATTTGAACACTGTAATCAAATATGCTCAAGAAGTAATCGCCGCACATCCGTTATGTAACGATTACATAGAGCTATGGGATTTTCAAAAGCCTAACGGTCCCAATGAAAGCGTTTCGGAGGTAGTATTTGCTGCCCAATTCTCCGATGATCCTACCACTTACGGACGTTACGGTAACCAGATTCACCTTCATTATCCGTCCGTTTATCAAAATATAGCGGGGATGAAACGTGACATCTCCGGCGATCGCGAGTTCAGTCGTATGCGTACTACCAATTATACCATGGATGTGTTTGACCGGGTAAATGATTCTCGTTTTTGGAAAAGTTTTATTACTTCCTATCGCTGTAATAATCCAAGCGCTGCTCCGAAATGGGAAGAAGGATATGCTCCTGCAGGTAAAAATTCGGGAGAACCGAGATTTACCGGCGGCGAAGAATCAATCCTCTACATTGTCAACGATCCCGGCGATGATCGTTACACAGCCGAAAGCCTGAAATATCGAGCTCCCCACATGTACGTTCGCTATTTTACGGGTGAAACAAAAACTTATCTTGAAAAGCGAGGCAATATGGGACAGTATGAATATGATCGCAGCAGATATGTAGCTTTAAGTAAATTTCGTGACGGATCGCGCGGATCGGTAGGAGAACAAAAAGGTCAAAGAGATGGTATATTGGCACGATCGGCCGAAGATTATCTGATGATTGCCGAAGCATTGGGTCGACAAGGAAAATACGGTGAAGCATTACCCTATATCAATAAACTGCGGGAACGAGCCGGATACAAAGACGGGGAAGATCGCAGTAAACATGCAGATGGCGGACAAGCATACAAGAACAATACATTTACCAATGGAGATTCCGGCTCCGGTACCGGTTTTGCAGCTTATTCGGAAACAAATACTTATTTTGAATCCAACAACATGACACCGGGCATAACCGGCAGTACCAAAAATGAACTCATGTTTACTTCTACAGATCAACTATTTAATTCCAATCGGGAATTTTACGATGTATTAGGGGTAACTGGTCAAGAAGAAAAGTTCCTTACTTTTATTCTGAATGAACGTACCCGTGAATTTTGCGGTGAACTAATCCGTTGGATAGATTTGGCAAGAACCAAAACGTTGGAAAAGCGATTTAAGCTATTCAACGATGGTTCAACTCAGGTAGAAAGCGGATTTAATCCCAATAAGCATTATTTACGTCCCATCCCGCAATCATTCCTGGATGCCATAACTAAAGACGGGAAAGCATTGTCTGCTTCAGAAAAACAAGCAATACAAAATCCGGGATATTAATCAGAGAGATCCGGTTAGTTTAAGTTGAATGATAGAGGATGTCTCAAAAGACCGGGTCTTTTGAGACACCTTCTTTCCTCAATA
>DAIQOU010000364.1:0-5171 GCA_036787725.1 Bacteroidales bacterium | reverse complement strand
GATTTTCAATAATTCAGACTCGGAAAGAACTCCGGATTCTTCCACTTTTTGTTTAAGTGATAATCCGGATACAAATTCCATGACTATATAAATAGTATTATTTTCCTTAAATACCTCTAAAACACTTACTGTATTAGGATGATGGATTTCGGAAAGGATGTTGGCTTCTTTAATAAGATATTCCTTATTTTTATCAAAAATTTCCTTCCCCCTCGCCGTACCGACAGAAATAGAGTTTCTCTCTCTGACACAATAATCTTTAAGAAAATATTCTTTTATACAAACAGGAATCCGGGCCGGAACTTTACCTAAAGGGCCTTGAACTGTAGTTCTCCATATTCCTTTATACGTAAGGCTAAATCCACCTTCTCCCAGTACATCAAGAAGTTGATATTTCCCATTATGTAACTTTTGTCCCTGTTTTAAATACATCTTTTAGATTAACCGTATTCAAAACTCAAAATTACGAATTTTTACATGAAAGCAGAAAGGAAAGACGCTAAAATTTGATTAAAGTTCTTTGTATACTGTACATCAAAAACAGGTACTAAACACGCTGAAAAATAATTGGCTGTTTTTTGCAAATATAATTCCCTGATTTTATTCATTTTAACCTCTGCATTATTCTTTTGGGAAAGGATTTCGGATAATAGTGCTTCCGGTATGTGTTCAAGAATTTCAGTCGAACAGACAAGAAATTGATCGTTTGGTTTTATATCATCAATCTTTACAATGTCAATATTAACCGGTAATGATGCTCCTTGCAATACATTTCCTTTCAAAGATTTACCATCTTTACACTTGTTTTTTGTTTTAAAAAGAACTTCTCCGTCTCTGATACGTAAGATTTGAAAAGGTCCTATACATGCCCCCAATACGCCGGAAGAAGAGAAATACAGCAGTCCCAAAGTAGCAACTCCTTTCCGTTCGGGATTCTCTTCCAGGTATTCTTCCAACTTAATTTCAGCATATCGAATGGCCTTTTCAATGAAATCTGCAGTAATTTCCTTTTCTAAATCAGCAAAAGTATTAAAATAAGTTCGGATCGATTCGTAAACAATTGTACTCGCTATTCCTCCATTTCCGTTGTCTTCACCCCCTCTACATAACAAAAACAATCTGTCGCTGACCGAAACGTCTTCCATGGAAAGAAAAATCGGATTAAGATGAATCGATTTTTTCTCCATTTCATTAATCAAGCAAGGTTTTTCTATATAGATTTTCATATAATCGTATTTATAGTATTAACAAGATATCATTCTTCAAATATCAATAAAGTCTGTCCTATTTGTATTTCATCTTTATTTTTAAGAACAATAACCTCATCTTGCTCAAGGTAGTTGTTATTATATAACGTACGATTTTTACTTTTATTATCTGAAAGGTAATGCTGATAGAATCCTTTTATATCTTTTTTAACTTCAATCATAATATGAGCTCTGCTCATTTGTTTATCTTCAGTGGCAATGGGACAAGAAATATCTGATGAATCAGATTTCCTGCCGACAATATTAATCCCTTCTTGAAGAGATATCGATTGAGCAGAAGTCAATCTGTTCTCTACAACTCTTAATCCTCCTATTCTTGAAACAAAAGGATGGGAAGCCAACAGAATTGTTTCCGAGTCAGACTCACCGGTTTTGGGCTTCACTACTAAAGAAACCGGAATCTCTTTTTTACATTTCGGACAAGGAAAAGAGTTAATATTAACCGGCAACTTTGATTCATCAACCTTTAATCCTACATGACAATGAGGACATCGGATAGAAATCATAGAATTGAGATATCGTCAAATAAATCTACGTCAGGGATATCTGCCATATAGTCATCCATAGTAAAATCAGAAACAATCAGATTGTCATCCAAACTGACAAAAGACCCGACATCTGTAGTATCTACCGTCATATCTGCAAAATCTTGGGACATATCGATCATGATGACATCATCTAAATTCTGAAATTCATCAATTGTAACGAAATTATCATCTTCTTCCAGGAATACAAAAACTTCAGTTTCGTTTTTTTGATTTTCATTTTTCATAACCATTCCTTTATTTAAGATTACAAAGTTAATATCAAATCGTTGAAAAACAACCCAATATTATATTTTGCCTTCCAAGAGCGCACTATATTGTACAAAATAGCATTTATTTATAACAAAACTCAAATAGCGCTATTTACTATTGTCTTAATCAAGAGACAATTCATTATAAATGAGTTATCTCTTGATTATTTTTTTCTTTCAATTAACCTGAAAAGTTCGGTCTCCCTCTTTCAAAAAACGTATAATTTGTCTTGCTGCCGCCAAGCCTGCATTCACATTTGCTTCGGCTGTTTGGGCTCCCATTTTTTTAGGTGTAGAAAAATACCGTTGAGGGTATTGCTCTGATAATTCGGCATGATTACCGGGCATTACATCGGTTACATATTTAAAATCATTGCGATCTGCCATTATTTTAATAAGGTCTGCCTCATTGATTACTTCTTTTCTCGCTGTATTAATCAATAATGGTTTAGTTGGCATTTTGCTCAACAGATCATAGTTAATGGAATTTTTGGTTTCTTGAGTAGCCGGAATATGTAAAGAAACATATTGACACTCCCAGTATAATTCTTCGGCTGAAGATAAAGCCGTGACCCCGTCTTTTTCCATTACTCCCGGAGAACAATAAGGATCAAAGGCATAGACTTTCATACCGAATCCTTTGGCAATACGCGCTACATTCCTTCCCACATTCCCGTAAGCATGAATACCTATCTTTTTCCCTAACAATTCCGTTCCGGAAGAACCGTCGAAAAAGTTACGAATGGCATATACTGCCATTCCGAAAACCAGTTCGGCAACCGCATTGGCATTTTGTCCGGGCGTATTCATTACACACACATTTTTCTCACTCGCCGAAATCAAATCAATATTGTCATAGCCGGCTCCGGCCCGAACAACAATTTTCAGTTTATCGGCAGCGCTCAACACTTCCTTATCTATTATATCACTTCGAACGATAAGTGCATCCGCATCTTTGACCGAGTCCAATAATTGTTTCTTTTCCGTATATTTTTCCAATAGGCTCAACTCATAGCCCGCCTCTTCTATAAGACTACGAATACCTTGAACTGCATTGACAGCAAAAGGCTTGTCTGTTGCGATTAATATTTTCATAATTTCAATTTATAATTTAGAACAAAAATAACTTGCTTTTGTCAATAAAGCTCCGATACGGACCACCAGTTTATGCCCGACTTCTTTGTCTTTGGAACCGGCTTCAAAACTGCATAATATATTTACAATTTCCACTTCAGATATCATTCTCATCAAAGGAAGCATTTTATGACTGATTTTCTTTACATTATCCCAATCATCCGTATTCAGTGCAGTTTTTAAATTCAACAGATTTTTATGATTTTCATCGATAAAGGAATTAATAATTTCTCGCGATGCTTCTTTATCATCACTTGCAAATTGTATCAACGAATTAAAGCCGGAAGATTCATTTTCCGAAAACGATTGTATTTCGCCTCCCCCCAAATAAAAAGATACTTTTTCCAATAATTGGGAAACACTTATGGGCTTAGATAAAAAGTCGGAAAAACCGGCTTCGATATACTTTTGTTGTGAAATAGCCGAACTGGCGGATAAAGCAATCACCGGAATGGTTTTCGATCCTCGTATATTGGCCATTCTTATTCTATCTACCAATTCGAAACCATTCATGTCCGGCATCTGAATATCCGTAAAAATCAAATCAAAAGAAGTATTCTGAATTAAATTCAGCGCATCGGTCGAATCATTACAAATAACAGGAGTAAAACCTTCGTTTTTCAATAATTCCGATAAAAGATTCAATTGGACGATATCGTCATCAATAAATAAAATCTTTTTATTGGTATCAACATTCAACAGTTTTTTGATTTCCTCCTGACCAACGGGATCCGGATTTTTTTCGGATTTCTTTATGGGAACCGTAACAATAAATTCGCTTCCTTCATTCACCATGGATTTCAATACGATATTTCCTTTTAATAAACGGACCTGTTTTTGAGTGATGGGAAGACCTAATCCCGAACCTTCTACTTCTTTTCCGGATGTCAATCTTCTGAATTCTTCAAAAATAACAGTTTGTTCCTCTTCTTTGATTCCGCAACCGGAATCTTTTACGGAAATTATCAAATCAAAAGCATCGGACCGGGGAACCAACGAAGAACTGAAAACGACATGCCCTCCGGGAGAAGTAAACTTAAGCGCATTGGAAAACAAATTATTCACAATTTGCCGTAACCGATAGGGATCGCTTTCATATGCCGTTTCGATATCGATATCACAGTGAAACTCCATATGAATGCCATTTTTATCGGCTTCCGGAATAAAACTGTTAAAAATATCACGGAACAACATGTGGGGAGAAAAAGGCATTATCCGTATCTCTTGTTTGTCAGACTCCAATGCATGATAATCCAACAAATCTTTAACCAATTGTAACACATGCTCAGCCGAATTCTGCATGTTTTTTACATAGTACTTCTCTCGTTCCGGCAGCTTGCTCTTATATAACAACTCCATATAACCGATAATGGAACTGATCGGTGCTTTTATATTATGAGTAATGGTTAATATCAGGCGTTCTCTTGCTGCCAGTAAATTCTCTGCGTATTTTTTCGCATTTTCAATTTCTTTTCGATAACGTTGATTGTTGGCCAGAATGCGATAGATAATAATTAAAGAAATCAGCGTAAACCCCAACGCAATCATACTTATCATATAAGCTATCTTAGAAGATCGATTTAATACATCTTCTTTTTTCTGCAATATTTGTAATGACATTTCATATTCCCGATGCTCTACATCCAGCAATATTTTATTTATTTGGATGGTTAACTCTTCGTTCATCACATGCATCATATTCTGACGATATACCAACTGACGCATAAAAACACTGTTTCTGCGATTATAATCCAATACAATATCATGGACATATTCCACAAGAGTATCTTTCAGCACGGGAACAGAAATGGAATCGATATCTTTAGTCATCATATTGGAAGAAATAACAATAGACGAATCTTTTCCCGGTTGAAAAACATCTTTCACTCGTTGAAAAAAATTCTTCTTCCCCAATTCTATTATGGTAGTATCTTCTTGTTTCTGAGTAGTGTTTTGCAAGATCTTATCTAAAT
>DAIQOU010000363.1:0-5173 GCA_036787725.1 Bacteroidales bacterium | reverse complement strand
TGCCTCCCATAAGATTGAAATACATGCGAGGGTAGAAGGCTTTCTGGAAAAAATAACTTTTAATGAAGGCAAAAAAGTAGAAAAAAACGAGCCTCTTTTTTATATAAACGATAAACTCTATAAAGCTAAAGTAGAGAAAGCCAAAGCTCAATTAAAAAGAGATGAAGCTCAAGAAGCCAAGGCAAAAAGAGATATGGAGCGTTTACGTCCTTTATACGAACAAAATGCCGTCAGCCGGTTGGATTTGGACAATGCCGAAGCGGCTTATGATATGGCTCAGGCCAATGTTGCCATGAGTAAGGCCGACTTAGAACAAGCTCAATTGGAGTTAAGCTATACAGTCATACATTCTCCATTGACGGGCTATATCAGTGAAAGTCATGCAGACATAGGCTCCTTGGTCGGAAGCTCCAATTCTACCTTATTAGCCACAATTGTCAAGCGGGATACGGTGTTGGTCGATTTCAAGATGACTTCGCTGGATTATCTGAAAAGTCAACGGCGCAATGTACACCTCGGAGAAACGGATTCGACACGTTCCTGGCAACCCACTGTAGAAGTGACCCTTGCCGATAACTCCGTATATGAAGAAAAAGGAATTGTTGATTTTGCTTCTCCGCAAGTAGATCCAAAAACCGGAACATTCGGCGTAAGAGCGGAATTACCGAACCCGAACCAAGTTCTTCTTCCGGGACAATTTACACGCGTAAAATTATTATTGGATGTGTTGGAACACGTTATTGTCGTTCCTAAAAAAGCGGTCTCCATTGAAAAAGGAGGAGCTTTTATATTTGTCGTTCAACAAGACAGCTCTGTTGAAAAAAGATTCGTTGAAATAGGAGTTGAACAAAACAATAATACAGTGGTAAACAGAGGATTGAGCCAATCCGAATTGATTGTGGTGGAAGGCTATCAAAAATTAACCCACGGGCAAAAAGCCATATTCCGTACCAAACAGGAAACAGAACGTGTATTAAACGAAAAAGCCAATACACTTACGGGAAAAGAGGAGGAGGAAAAATGAATGCAGGCATTTTCATAGACAGACCGGTATTATCGACGGTTATTTCTATATTAATTGTTATTATCGGTATCATCGGTTTAATATTGTTACCGGTAGAACAATATCCGCAGATTACACCCCCTATCGTAAAAGTCAGCACTTCTTATCCGGGAGCGGGAGCGACAACCGTTTCCCAAGCAGTAGCCACTCCTATCGAACAGGAATTGAACGGAACCCCCGGAATGATCTATATGGAATCAAGCAGTTCCAATTCCGGTGGATTAACCATAACCGTTACTTTTGATACGGATGCGGATGCCGATTTGGCTGCCGTAGAAATACAAAACAGAGTAAAATTGGCCGAATCCCGTTTACCTGCCGAAGTCTTACAAAATGGCATATCCATCGAAAAGCAAGCCCCCGGTCAGCTTATGGTCATCGCTTTGACTTCGGACGATACAAAATACGATGAAGTATACCTCAGCAATTATGCTACAATAAATATTCTGGATGTTATTCGTCGAATACCGGGTGTCGGACGAGTAGCCAATGTAGGCAGTCGTTATTACGGGATGCAAATATGGGTGCATCCCGACAAATTAGCCGGCTTCGGATTGACGGTAAAAGACCTGCAAGATGCATTGAAAGACCAGAATCGGGAATCTGCGGCCGGTGAATTAGGCAAACAACCGGTTACCTCTGTCGATGTGGCCATTCCCATTACGGCAAGAGGCAGGCTGTCTACTGTCAGTGAATTTGAAGATATTGTAATCAAAGCTCAACCCGACGGTTCTTTTATCCGAATACGCGACGTAGCCCGGGTATCACTGGAAGCATCTTCTTACAGTACCGAAAGCGGACTAAACGGAAAAAATGCAGCTATCCTGAATGTATACGCACTTCCCGATGCAAATGCACCGGAGGTGGCTGAGGAAGTCAAAAAAGTAATGACCGAAATCCGACAGGATTTTCCCGCAGGCATCGATTATTTGATTCCGTTTGATATTACGGAATATATATCCGAATCTATTAACGAAGTATACAAGACCCTTTTCGAAGCCTTATTTTTAGTTATTACGGTTGTTTTTCTTTCGTTACAAAGTTGGCGTGCCGCCATTATTCCGATAATAGCAGTACCGATATCACTGATAGGTACTTTCGGCTTTATGTTGATAATGGGTTTTTCCCTCAATCTGTTAACATTATTGGGATTGGTGCTTGTCATCGGAATCGTAGTAGACGATGCCATCGTTGTGGTCGAAAATGTTGAACGAATCATGGCCACGGAAAAAGTAAATGCGCGAGCGGCCACCCATATGGCTATGAAAGAATTGGTTGGCGCATTAATTGCAACTTCGTTGGTACTCGCTGCCGTATTTGTTCCCGTCAGTTTTTTAGATGGAATAACAGGCGCTTTATACCGGCAATTTTCCATCACCATTATTGTGTCCGTTATTATTTCAACGGTTGTGGCTCTGACATTGAGTCCGGCGATGTGTGCCATTTTTCTGCGTCCCGTAGAAAATAAGAAAAAGAATATCGTTTTCCGAAAAATAAACCTTTGGTTATATAAAGGAAACCGTAAGTATGTCGGAATAATATCAAGAATCGTAAACCGTCCGCGTCGTATATTGGCCGGATTTGGCATGGTGTTCGTATTCATATTCGTATTAAATAAGATAGTTCCCACCGGTTTTATTCCTCAAGAAGATCAGGGATTTTTTACGGTAGAACTCGAAATGCCTCAAGGGGCAACCCTCGGCCGTACACGAATCATTACGGAACGGGCTATTAAATACCTTGACAGTCATGAGGCCGTCGATTATATAATAAATAATACGGGATCAAGTCCGCGCGTCGGGACCAACCAAGGAAGAGCCTCCCTCACCGTGATCTTAAAACCATGGAAAGAACGCAGTATGCCTGTCGATCAAGTTATGCAGGATGTACGAAAAGAATTCTACGAATATCCGGAGGCTCGGGCTTTTATTTCCCGCCCGGCGGTTATTCCCGGATTAGGCGGCTCCGGGGGAGTGGAATTGCGTCTTCAGGCACGCTCCGGCGCTTCTTGGGATGACTTGACAGCCGCTGTCGATACGTTTATTTATTATGCAGGGAAATCCTCCCGAATAGCATCGGCAACCACTTCGATGCAATCGGAGATACCGCAATTATATTTTGATGTCAATCGAGATCAGGCAGAATTATTAGGAGTCTCCATGACAGATATTTTTTCAACCATGCGAGCTTATTTGGGATCGGTATATGTGAATGACTTTAATATGTTCAACCGGATTTACAAGGTATATATACAAGCAGAACAACCTTATCGTACAACGTCAGACGATATAGGCCTCTTTTATGTAAAAGGAGCCGACAATGTAATGATTCCGCTCACTACTTTGGGAAAAGCAAACTATACGACGGGACCGGGCAATATTACCCGTTTCAACATGTATACATCGGCCGATATGCAATTAACCCCGGGACAAGGATACAGTTCGGGACAAGTAATGGAGGAAGCAAATCGTATTCTTCAAAAGCACCTGCCCCCAACGATAGGACTGGCTTGGAGCGGCCTTTCGTTTCAAGAACAAAAATCACAAGGACAAACAGGCATTATTCTTATGCTGGTATTTATTTTTGTATTTCTGTTTTTGGCAGCTTTATATGAAAGTTGGATCGTACCGATAGCAGTTATGCTCTCTCTACCCGTTGCAACACTCGGCGCTTTCTTGGGAATTTGGCTGTCGGGACTCGAAAACGATATTTATTTTCAGATCGGAATGGTAACTTTAATCGGTCTTTCGGCTAAAAATGCCATTCTAATAGTCGAGTTTGCCAAAATCCGGACAGATGAAGGCGCAGATCCTTTATCGGCAGCTCTGGAGGCTTCCAAACTGCGCTTCCGACCTATATTAATGACATCCTTATCTTTTATATTAGGAATGTTGCCGATGGTTATCGCTTCCGGCCCGGGGTCGGCAAGCAGGCATTCGATCGGTACGGGAGTCTTTTTCGGAATGCTTTTATCCATCAGTATCGGAATCATTTTGGTTCCCTTCTTTTTTGTAATGATTTATAAAATAAAGGAAAAGATGAACATTCCGAAATCCGGATTTCCGAAAATAAACATTCTTTCGAAAAAACGAATAAAATGATGAGACCGGCAAATATAAGGTTTTTATATATATGTATCGCATGCAGTGTTTTAACCGGTGCATGTAAAATAGGGCATCGTTACGAACAACCTTCACTTCATACTATGCCCGCTCTGTTTGAAAAAGAGCAATTATCGGACGGAAATGCTTCGGATACAGGATGGAGTACCCTTTATTCCGACACAGTTCTTCAATCACTCATCTGCCGGGCTTTAGATAATAATAAAGACCTGAATATCGCTACTGCAAAAATAAAGGAAATGAAAGCCAATAAGCGTATTGCTTTCTCCGGCTTATTTCCGGAAATAGGAGTAGAACTGGCAGCCCAAAAAGAATACCTCAATTACGGGGGAAATAGTGATAAATATACTCCCGAACTCCGAGCGAATCTGAATATAAGCTGGGAGTTGGACATCTGGGGCAACCTCCGATGGGCCAATGACGCCGGTATTGCAGCCTACCTGCAAACGACAGAAGCCCGGAAGGCCCTGCAATTAAGTCTTATAGCCCAAGTGGCGCAAACCTATTTTGAACTGCGAGCGTTGGACCGAAAGCTGAGCATTGTGAAACAAACACTGCAAGCCCACCGACAAAGTGTGCATTTTGCAAAAATAAGACATGAAGGCGGACTTACTTCCGAAATCCCCTACCGGCAAAGTTTAGTCGAATTTGCCCGAACCGAAACCTTGATTCCCGAGTTAGAGAATGAGATAAAACTAAAAGAATACGACTTGGCTGTGCTGGTCGGCGACTATCCTTCGGCAATAATCCCCAGAGGAGAAGACATTCAAGGGCTGCAAATACCCCGGGACTTACCGGTAGATATTCCGTCTTCTCTATTAAAACGCCGCCCGGACATGTTATTGGCCGAACAAAAATTAATAGAAGCGAATGCAAATGTCGGAATTGCTTACACCGATCGATTTCCCGCTCTTACCTTGACCGGAAAAACCGGAGGAGAAAATACCGAATTGACGGACTTCCTGAAAAGTCCGACTTGGTTTATTTC